>NZ_JALBGZ010000009.1:0-38403 GCF_023006515.1 Bradyrhizobium sp. PRIMUS42 | reverse complement strand
GGCGGCGAGCGCCTCGGAGGCGAGCAGGCAGCCGCCGAGCGTGGCGCCGAACTGCTGCAGATAAGGCGTCGCACCTGCAAGCGCATCGTTCGGTGCGGACGCAACGCGCTCCAATAGCCACTTGCTGGTGCGCGTCAAGGCCTCAAGTGCCTCGCGCAGCTTCGCGCCCGCGGTGCCGAAAGCGGGATCGTTGGAGGCCTCGACCTGTTTGATGGTGGCCGCGAGCTCATCGAGCAGCGCCCACACGGCAGCGCCGCCATTGGCCGCCAGCTTGCGGGTGACGAGGTCGATCGCCTGGATGCCGTTGGTGCCCTCGTAGATCGCGGTGATGCGGGCATCGCGATAGTGCTGCGCCGCGCCGGTTTCCTCGATGAAGCCCATGCCGCCATGGATCTGCACGCCGAGATAGGCGACCTCGTTGCCGACGTCGGTGGAATAGCCTTTCGCCATCGGCGTCAGCAGCGCCGCGCGCGCGGCGGCATCAGCCCGCACCTTGGGATCCCTGGCGCGCGTCGAGACGTCGATCGCGACCGCCGTCGCATAGCAGATGGTACGCGCGGCCGCGGTCTGCGCCCGCATCCGCATCAGCATGCGCTTGACGTCGGGATGAACGAAGATCGCGTCCGAACCATCGCCCTTGCTGCCGACGGCGCGGCCCTGCTTGCGCTCCTGGGCGTAGGTCAGCGCCTGCTGATAGGCGCGGTCGGCAACGCCGACGCCCTCCAGGCCGACGCCAAGGCGGGCTTGGTTCATCATCGTGAACATGCAGCGCATGCCCTGGTTCTCTTCGCCGATCAAGAAGCCGATGGCGCCGCCATGATCGCCCATGGTCATGGTGCAGGTCGGGGACGCATGCATGCCGAGCTTGTGCTCGACGCCGCTGGCGAAGATATCGTTGCGCGCGCCGAGCGATCCGTCGGCATTCACCATGAACTTCGGCACCAGGAACAGCGAGATCCCCTTGGTGCCGGAGGGCGCATCGGGCAGGCGCGCCAGCACGAAATGCACGATGTTGTCGGTCATGTCGTGCTCGCCATAGGTGATGAAGATCTTCGTCCCCTTGATGCGATAGGTGCCGTCGGCCTGCTTCTCTGCACGGGTACGCAGCGCGCCGACGTCGGAGCCGGCCTGCGGCTCGGTGAGCTGCATCGTGCCGGTCCATTCGCCGGAGACGAGCTTCTCGAGATAGATCTTCTTCAGCTCGTCGCTGCCATGCGCCTCCAGCGCCTCCATCGCCGAGGCCGTCAGCAGCGGGCAGAGGCCGAAGGCGACGTTGGCCGCGCTCCAGATCTCGGTGCAGGCGGCATTGATCGCGAGCGGCAGGCCTTGGCCGCCGAAATCTTCGGGGCCGGACACCGCGTTCCAGCCGCCTTCGGTCCAGCGCTTGTAGGCGTCCGGCCAGCCCGGTGCGGTCGTGACCTTGCCGTCGTCAAGCTTGATGCCGTGCTCGTCGCCGACCTTGTTGAGCGGGGCCAGGACGTCAGTTGCGAACTTGCCGGCTTCCTCCAGCACGGCCGCGGCGATGTCGGCGTCGAAATCGCCATAATGACCGGCTTCCACGGCAGCCTTGAGGCCGGCGCCATGGTTGAGCGACAGCAGCATGTCATTGATCGGCGCGCGGTAGGTCATGGTTCACTCCCGTGGACAATATTGGCGCCGTATTCCCACGAAACGAAAGCGGTCTCAATGGGCCGGGAGATGGGGGGATGGCGTCGGCCCGGAGCGGAGCAACCCGGCTGCATCTATATTAAAGTGAGAAGGGGCGGGTTGGTGGACCCGTGTGGTATTTTGCCCCTCCAGGCGGTTGAAATGCCGCGCCGCTCCCTATAGACCGGCAGCACCTGAGGGGAATCCGCGGTAGTCCGATTTTCCGCCGGTCCGTCAGTCACCTGTTGGGGCGTAGCCAAGCGGTAAGGCAGCGGATTTTGATTCCGCCATTCGGAGGTTCGATCCCTCCCGCCCCAGCCAGAAGCCAATGCGTTGATTTTGCTATGAAAACGGCCTTTCTCAAGACGGAATTTCCGGCGCATTTGAAAATTCCGCTTGCCTTGCATTTGGAAATTCTGTGCTGGTTTCGTTTTGGTCGACGGCAGATGAAAGTCGTCGCGCGTTGAACGTCGCTCGACTTATCAAAATACGAATTGAGCGGATGCATATCGAACACGAAAGCACTCTTGAGGGCGCGCTTCGGATCACTCCTGCGCTTGCAGGCGGTGTGCTGCCAATCCAGGGGCCACCGGTACCGGGAAGTCCTTCACCGGGGCGCACATGATTTGTCGTCTGCTCAAAGACGGCAAGCGCGTCGGCGTCACCGCTAACAGCCATAAGGTTATTCGCAACCTGATCGACAAGGCGGTTGAGGTAGCTCGGGCGGCGGGACAGGCCGTCCAGGCCGGGCATCGATGCTCGGCAAACGCTCTGCGACCGATCTCGTACATGCTTATCTTGATAATCCCAAGGCGATTGGGGCGATCAGCTGCGGCGAAATCGCTGTCCTGGGCGGCACGCCATTCTTCTGGGCGCGTGAGGATGTGGCGAACAGTGTGGATGTGCTCTTCGTCGATGAAGCGGCGCAAATGTCGCTAGCCAACGTTCTGGCCGTTTCGCAGGCTGCTCCCCAGGTCATTCTGTTGGGCGACCCCCAGCAACTGGACCAGCCCATGCAGGGATCGCATCCCGACGGCACTGGCGTATCGGCGCTTCATCACATCCTCGCCGGTCGCCAGGCGATTGTTCTCGATCAAGGTCTCTTTCTTGAAGAGACCTGGCGGATGCATCCGGCGATTACTGCCTTTAATTCGGAGCTGTTTTACGACACCAAACTGCATGCGGTCCCCAAATGCGCGCAGCAGAACGTGACCTCCACAGGGGTATTCCTCGGAACGGGGCTGCGGTACGTGCCGGTTTCTCACACCGGCAATCAGTCCAGTTCGATTGAAGAGGCCGAAGAGGTTGCGCGAATCGTGACCTCTTTGCTGTCTTCACGAACGCAATGGACAGACCGGGACGGCAAAACGAAAGAGCTGGAGCTTTCCGACATTATCATCATCGCTCCGTACAACGCCCAGGTCTTTGAAGTTCAGCAGCGCATTCCCGGTGCGCACGTCGGCACCGTCGACAAATTCCAGGGGCAAGAGGCCGCTATCGCGATTTATTCTCTAGCTACATCAGCGTACGCCGATGCGCCGCGCGGAATGGAATTTCTCTACAGCGCCAATCGTCTGAACGTTGCGATTTCCCGCGCTAAATGTCTCGCAATCATGGTCGCGTCTCCGGCTATTTTTGAGGCCGAATGCAAAACACCACGCCAGATGCAACTGGCGAATGCGTTCTGTCGTTTCCTTGAACTGGCGCAGATGATCACGCTTTAGTTGGGATGACGGGATGTGCGCGCCGGTATTTCCGTACAATCGAAATAGATGCCGACGTGCGGAAAGGCTTTAAGCGCCCGTTTTGAAACATTACGCATTCGCCCGTGTGTGACCTTGTGCAGATCCTTGGGGCATCTGTGCGGGGTGCGCGACACTCATCGTGGTCGAAGCGAGGACGAGGTCCAGAAGCTGAGTGGTCCACGGGTTACCAGGCGGGTAGCTCGGGCCGCGCCCGTCGCCGAGGGACAATCCCTTGGGGCGTGCACACGTAAGTCTTTGGGAAATCTGGCGAAAGAAGGGCTTGCGGTGGCCCGAGCCTGACGTCACTGTGGTTGCAAAAGGGGGCAAGTGCCATGGCGTCGGCGCAGGAGCTACAGACCAGGATTTTGCGGCGCGCGAAGTCGCCAGAAGACTATTCCGTCTATCGGGCTGCACTCGAATGGGGGCTGACCGATCCGATCGTCATTGAAAGCCGAGACGATTTCAAATCAGAATTCCGCTGGAAGGAACGCCTCGATCCCTTTCATCACCAGGTCCAAAATCTCATTACCTTTTGCCGGCGCCTCCCGGTAACCTTGCTCGCGGACGACGTCGGTCTCGGCAAAACCATATCGGCGGGACTCGTAGCGAGCGAGCTTATCGCCCGGAACCGCGTTGCCAGGATCCTGATTGTCGCTCCCAAATTGCTCGGCCCTCAGTGGAAGGACGAGCTTGGGGCGAAGTTCGATATCCCCGCTGAGGTTGTCACCGGAAGCAAACTTGTTTCGGCTGAACCAGATGACGTAGGGGCCGTAATCACGACCTATCATTCGGCGCGGTCGCATCTGGAAAAGATTCCCGACGACCGCTTCGACATGCTGGTGCTGGACGAAGCCCATAAGCTTCGCAATCTCTATGGTGTCGATCCCACGCCGCAGGTCGCAAAAGTCTTTCATCAAGCTCTGCAGCAGCGCCGCTTTCGCTATGTGTTGATGCTGACGGCCACGCCGATCCAGAACCGGCTCTGGGACCTATATTCCCTGGTCGATTTGCTCGCCGTTGCGCGCGGTCACGAAAACCCCTTCGGTAACGAAGGCATGTTCGCCCGTCGTTTCATCGACGACAAGCGCGATAGTGCGCGCGTCCTGAAACCCGAAGCGCGGGAGGAGTTTCGAAGGATCGTGTATGGCTATATGTCGCGCGTACGGCGGGGCGATGCCAATCTGGATTTTCCCGAGCGGAAGATTCAGCTGCACAAGGTCACACCGTCCGCTGATGAGCTCGCCCTTATCGACGCTATTGCCGAGCCGATCCAGAAGCTAAACCGGCTCGCACAAATAAGCATTCTCCAGGCGCTGACGAGCAGTCCGCAGGCACTTATGGCGCAGCTCCAGACCATGGCCCGCAACGAGACGGTGCCGCAGGAACTTGCGGCAACTGTCAAAGCTATCGTCACACCCATGAAGACGAGCGCGAAGCTCGAAGGGCTTCGCCAACTTGTTTCGATGCTTAAGCAGGAAAATCCTGCCGGCTGGCGTATGGTGGTGTTCACCGGACCGCGAGAAACTCAGACGACGATTCAAGCCTTTCTGGAGGAGCTCGGCCTGAAGGTCGGCATCATCAACGGATCGTCCGGTCAACGAAATCAGGAGACTATCGCTCGTTTCCGGACCGATCCTCCTGAAATTCGCGCCATCGTCTCAACCGAAGCTGGTTCGGAAGGCGTCAATCTTCAGATTGCCAACGTGCTGATCAATTTCGACCTGCCCTGGAACCCAATGATCGTCGAGCAGCGGATCGGTCGTGTCCAACGCCTCGGCTCTCAGCATAAGAACGTCATCATCTATAACGTCATGCTGGCCGGCACATTTGAGGAATATATCGTCGGCCGACTGATGACGAAGCTGCAGATGGCAACAGATGCCATTGGTGATATCGAATCTCTGCTTGAAGCTTCTGGCGTCGGCGACGGTGAGGAGGGTGCTGGGTTCGACGAAAAAATACGCGAGCTTGTAGTCGCAGCGCTTGCCGGGCGCGATATGAAGGCTGCTGCCGAGAGAATCGCCCGCAGCATCGAAGCGGCAAAGAAGACCCTCGAAGAAGAGAAAGAGAATATCGAGCAAACGTTGGGCTCACCGGATGGCTATGGCTATGTCGGCCCCCAGACTCCGACGCTCGAAAGGTTCAGACCTTCCATGGAGCTTGAGCCCTTCGTACGGGCGGCCTTTGAGAAACTCGGCGGAGCCATCAGCGATATCGCCCCCGGTGTCTTGCGCGTCGCGAGCAAAGGTGGACCCGAACTCGTGCGCCTCAAGGAGGATGCTGGTCCAGAATACGCAAAGGTACCGCTCTATAGGGCGGGCAGTCCCGCCTTCCTTCGCCTCATTGATCGCGTCACGGCTACCGGTATTCACGCAGTTCAGGATATCGATCATGAACCCAGGCAGCGGATAGACGAGCTTGTCGACGAGTGGGTATCCGGCTTTAAGGGAGTAAAGTCTGAGGTGATAATACAAAGCGCGCAGCGCCGGTTTGAAGGCAACGCGGTTGCCCGTGTACGCGCGACGACGGCTCATGACAGTTACGAGCGCATCGTGACGATCACCTGCAATCCCGTTGAGCACACCCAACCGGCCGCTGCGCTGGACGCCATGCCGGATCTACTTCAGCAACCCGCGGCCGCCGGTCTCAGCCCAAGGCTTATCCTGGATGAAGCCTGTCGCGATCCGAACATCGTCGAATTTAATCGGTTCTATCTCGATCGGCGCGATGCCGAACTGAGGTCGGCTGGCAAAGATGCTCGCAAGCGAAAGAAGCTGGAAGATGAATTCACGCCTCAGGCTGACACTGCACTTGTCGCTCTGGATGGCCGGGTGAGCCGGCGGGTAAATCTCAAAGTAAAGTACCAGCTCGATGGAGCTTCTTATGAGAGTGACCTGGGTATTACGCCTTCCGAAGGCCGGATCGACACTGCGCCGGCGCTGGAGCCGTGTGCGCTGACGCGGTTGGAGGTCCCTGCCGACTGTCTCGCCGTCTGTGAACTGTCGGGCGTGCGCGCGCTAAAGCACCGGTTGGCGCGCTCGGAGGTGAGTGGTCGTTATGGATTGCCTGAGCACCTCCTTCGCTGTTCGCTTTCCGGGAAATCCATCCTCGTTGACGAAGGTGGCATGTCCGATATCACGAACGCAGTCGTCGACCGGACATTGCTAAAAACCTGCGCCATTACCGGCAAGAGGGGTGAGCCTGCCTATTTCGGGCAATGCGCTTTTACAAGGACTGATGTGCTTTCGGAGCGACTTGGCAAAAGCGAGGTTTCGGATAAACCATATCGTCTCGATCAAGAGGCTTCCTCAGTAGTCTCCGGCATGCGCGGACACGCCCGGGAATTCGTTCGCTGCCAGGAAACCAAACGCGCCTTGCTCCCGCGCGAGGCCGAACGATGCGCAAAGACCGGGAAGATCGTTGCACCAGATGTTCTTCAGCCCTGTGCGGTGACAGGCAAGCGTGTGCTTCCCAGCGAGCTTCGGACATCGTCGGTGAGCGGCAAGCGGGTCTTGGCCGAGAATTTGGTCGCAAGCAGCCTGTCCGATGCCGTTTTCCTGGACGAGGAGGGTATACGATCGGCTTACGGGAAGTTCTGCGCTCCGATTGAAGCAAAGCGCTGTCAATGGAGTGGGGCCGCCACCCACCCGGATGATCTCAAGACATGCGCCCTGTTGGGGCTCTCCGTTCATTTTCAGTATCTGTCGGACCCTTCGCGCCGTCTGCAGCCTGTTGAGGAGCTTCTTGCCGGCAGGCGCCGCTCCATGGATGTGCGAGATCGTTGGGATGACATCCTTCCTTCTGTATCGTCTGCTGTTAATACGAAAAAGTGTCAGATCGAGTCCGGGCAACTCTCGCCTGATGGACAAAAACTTGCTCTGGCCGTCGAGGTTAAATCGTTACTGGGACTTAGAACCCAACATGCGGCAATGCTTTACTCGCTTAAAGACAATGCGATCCTCGGCAATATTGCGATTGTCAAGCGAGACCGGCGTGGCGGTTTCCGCTAAGCAGGCTTCACACCTCAAGAGCGTGCTGCAATTCCATCGACCTGGCGAAATTGTTCGCCTCCCGCTCGACCTCCGGCTTGATAAAACACCCAATCTCGGTGTTCATCAAACCGGCAGCAGCTCAAAGGCCCGACGAGGAGGATAACTTCACGTGCGCCATAGCGCACGGCTTGTACGACGTGGCCGCTTTAGATTGTCACCATCGAGATCAAACCGCCCTTCAATTCCATGGAGGCGGTGGCGCAGATCCCGCGACGCCGCGCGAGTACGGCTTGAGCAGCTCATTGGAGCTAACGAGGGGGGCTCTCTCGTGACCGTATTGTCAATGTGGAAAACGCCAGAGTTGAGCAAGAAAGACGCGCATCAGGGCGGCCCATCCGTCCGGCGTTATTGCAACGGCCGAAGTTTCTTCGCTCGCAGTTTGTTGTGAAGGATTTTCGATCTTGCGTCCTATCGGTTTTCTGGGCTCAGACTCTTGAATGCTCGGTGAGACGTTCTCAGACATGGTGTGGGCCCCATTTTTTCGGACGCGGGTTTACGCCTTGTGATTACGAAGATCCCAGTATCGGCCAATGAACGCCATAAGCCACCCAATGAAATAGCCTGTTGCTGCGCCCGAGACTGCGTAATCGACGGCGAAAAAAGAGCTGCTGCCATCCACATTGAAGGCTACGGCGATCGCGTAAGTATATTGGGCCAGAAACGCCACAAGATTTCGGACGAGCGGGATTGGACTCCCGGCGCTGGTCACAAATCCGGATTCGGAATCGACAGTGAATTTTCCGACGCCAGTGTAAAATCCCAGGAAAGCGAATGCAAAAAAAGCCATGATCCAAGCTCTGGAGGACCACGAACCGACATCAAGACGTGTGCCGATACTAAAGAGCCCCCAGAATAGGAAGACAAATGGGAGAGCCAAGCATCTGCTGAAGGATCGTGTCTGCTGACCGAGCGCGCTTACTCCTTGCCAGATCAGATATGCCAAGATCGCAAAAACCCAAATCGGCGTATTTCGGAGCACCTCTAAGGCGGTTTGCATAAGCGCTACCGTAGTTCATCTAAAACATCCGTAGCGCGTATTATCACATGTAATCAACCGAATCGCAATCCTCACAGCGCGGACGTGCTGCTCAAGCCAACTTGCCAATCAAGACGTTCATTGGCGTCAGTTGAAAAGATATTTGTTCAAGGCCTCAATTTTGTCGATCGCACTAGCAACGCCAAAGGAGATCTGCACCCGAGAGCATCTCGGACAAAATTTGATATCTCGTTTCTGTTGCGGGGGCGCTGAGGCGTGAGCGGCTTATCGCTGAGTGCAAACGCTCCACTGCGAAGAAGTGATGAAGATCCGAACCCGGACGCTGATCCCTCCGAGATGGCGAAGGGGCAGTGCCGGATTCTTATCGGCATCACAATGGACGTTATTACGGATCAACGTTGCCGAATTGTCGCACTAAAGCGGTCCAGAATGGCCAGATTTCGCTGGAGCTTTCCACGCTCGTCTGAACCATGACCAGCTTTGATGGTGGGTCTACGCAAATAGCCTGTCCATAGGCGCCGATCAGCGCAAATTGGCGCCGCGTGCCGGGAAGCAGCCAAAGTAGATAGCCGTAGCCTAGGTTCGGACCGGCTTTCCCGGGCAACAGATACTCGTCTGAGGCGCGCACAGTGGTGGCGTCCATCAACCACTGTCTATCCACCACCTGCTTTCCGTTCCAGGCGCCATCATGGGCGAGCAGGCGGCCGAGGCGTGCGTAGTCGCGGGAGCCGGCATTGAAGAAACCGTGGCCTATCTCAAATCCTTCGTTGTCGAGCATCCAGCTCGCGTCGTTCTCGGTGCCGATCTGCGACCAGACTTTCTCCTCCAAATAGGCTGAGGCCGTTTTGCCGGTGGCGTAGCGCAGCACTACGCCGAGGACGTCCGGCTCGATGCTCGCGTAGAAGAACCGCGTGCCCGCCGGCGCGATCCGCTTGTTGAACTGGATGATGCTCTTGATCGTCCCGCGGGTGAACAGACCGTTGCCCTGCACCATGGTGCGCCACAGCCGGTTGAGGTCGCGGCTGTTGTCCTCCTCCTCGCCGAACTGGACGCCTGAGGACATGTGCAGGAGATCACGGAGCCGGGTCTTGCCGTACTCGGTGCCGGCGAAACCCGGCACATAAGTCTCGGTGGTGTCGTCGACGCTTCTGATCTTGCCTTCGCTGATCGCGATGCCGATCAGCAAGCCGGTGATGGATTTCGCCATCGACTGAGACACGAAGCGGTTCGTGTCCGTTCGTCCATACTGGTAGCCCTCAAACAGGATGCAATCGTCCTTCGTGATGATCAAGCTGGTGACCGGGTTTCGCGCCAGGTAGGCCCGCACGGAGGAGCGGTCACCGAAGTGCCAGTAGTTGATGTCGGCGGCGCTGCGCCGGAACGACCATGGAGCAGCCGCGCGCCTGATCGTGCGCGTCTTGAAGACTTCGTCGAGATGCGTGAACGCGCCGACGCGATATTTCGGCTCGAACGGATTTCCCGGTTGAACCGACAGGGCCGGGTCGGCAATGGGGTAACCTTCCGCCTCGCCGTAGAGATCGGCTGATGGTCCCGACGGCAGGAAAAGCGGGCCGTCGGCGGCCTCACCGGCTGCTGCGTGCTGTGTCATCACACCAGCCATCGAACTTGCAGCCATGCCCGCCAGCACGGTCCGCCGGGATACGAGGCGCTTCGATCCGTCTACCACGATGTCTGTCCCCAGGCGCAATGGCGTCGACGGCGCGACGCGGTGATCTATCCCAGCAAAGCAGGCGAATGTTAATCAATCGTGGCGTCACTGCCGCGCAATCAGGCGTCAAAGAGGTCGGCCCTTTCAATATCATGAGGTAAAACGATCCAATATGTTCTTGGTGATCTGCTCCGTGTAGAAGCAGCCTCGCTTCAGGCCCATCACCCACTCGCAGCTCGCGGCAGTCAGTATCTGCCCGTGTCCGCGGTGCATGGAGACAATCATGCCCGATCCGTTACGGGACTTGGCGAGTGTTTCCGGCGTCACCTCCCCGAACACCATCGCGGCCTTATCGTGCTGCTCCCGATTTCCGATGTAAGGGGCGAACGTGACGCCGAGGGCGTCAGTTTCAGCGTTGACCGCGGGCGACATCGCGATGATTTCGATATCGAGGGGAGCGCCGTCGCGGCCTGTTGGAAACGGCAGGCCATCGCGGAACGTATAGTCGACACCGTCAACCTCGTAGCCGAAGATGCGGGCTTCTGCGCCGAACAGGTCGCCATATCCAAGATCGGTTCGAGCGAAGATCCAGTGTTCGGGTCTGTAGACGGTGAACCCTCGCGCGCCACGGGCTACGAAGCCGCCCCACGACGCGTAGACGCCGCCCAGCCCGTTGACTCCGACGGTGCTCGTGCCGGGCCAGTTGATGCGGCGATCCTCCCAGGCTGTGGTCAGCAGATACTTCTCGGAGGTGTCGCGAATGGGATCGTCCAGATGGGCGCGTGTCTTGTAGCAGACCTGACGCCCGCCGCCGTCCTCCAGACGAATTTGCCAATAGAAGTTCGCGCCGAACCGCGCCAAGTGACCGCCTAGCTCGACAAAGTCCTCCATCGCGAGTCGCATCTCCCTGGTCCAGTACTCGTCATGCCCCACGATGACGACGCAGGAGTAGTCGGACAACAGCTCCGGATGGTAGTGCAGGTCGGTCTGCGTGATCGTGTCGAAGGCGTAGCCTTCGCGCTCGGCCCAGACAGCAAAGTGCCGGTCGTACTGGGCCCATCCAGATGAAGCGTAAAAGAAGCCGAATCCGTTGGCGTAAGCCCACTCCTTGGCCTCGTACCGGGGCGGCGTGTTCGGGGCCGGAACAGGGGTGCAAAAGCGCGGCGCCGCGTCGGGCACCCACACCATACCACGGGTCCACGGCCGGTGCAGACTGAGAACCGGGGACGGCTGGTTTCGCTCCAAGCCCTCGACGCCGATGTAGTGATTTGCGCCTCCCCAGTCGTTGTATGCCGTCCAGGTCGCCGTTGGCAGGACATGCAGTATCTGCCCGCTTCGCGTGCGAGACGTCGGCCTGACGACAAAGAAGTGATGTTGAACGAACTCGCTGCCGTCGGGCCGAGCACAAATAGCTCTGACTTGATAGAAGCCGGAAGGCGTTAGGTCGTCCAATCGCCAGCGATATGCTACCGGCCAATTGCAGCCAGACTTGTATGCATCCTTCGGCGTTTCGGTGAAGACGCCCCGCAACTGGTCGGTGCGGTGTACCAGCCGCATCCTGTGACCGTCCTTGTAGATCTCAAGATGCCAGTGGGCGGCGGTCGCGCTGGCATGAAAGCAGACATGTTCTCCGGGAGCATAAGAGATCCTGTCGGTATAGACGTAGACCTCGGGCAGGTCGGGATTTTCGCGCGGAGCCTCGTACCAGATCAGATCCTGCCAATTATGATCGGCGTGCATCGTCGTGATCGCGCGCCGGCCCCTGTTCATCTGCTCTAACGGACCGTCCAGGCTCGAAGGCTCCTTCACTCTCTACTCTCCTTGCATCCCGGCCGTTGGTGTTCGCCATGTTGGAACCAAGAGTTGGGGTAAACGCGAGTCTGCCCAAATCTTGCGGACCATGTCCGGCCGCATCGCGTCGTTGTTCCCTAGGGCGTCGAGAGGGAACGCACGGGGTCGCTGCCGTCCCAGCGCCGGCTTGCTTCAGCGACGCGTTCGAACAATTCGGCCTTCTTGTCCTGAACCTCGGAAATCTCGATCATCGTGCCCGGATGCGCCTCTGTCTCGAAATAAGCGAAGCGGCCGTTTCGGTTCCCGGTGTATCCCTGCTGCACTATCGCGGCGCCTTGCGCTGCGAAACGCTCCACGCAGGCGTCGAATTCCTGGGTCCAGAAGGCGAAATGCTGAAGACCCTCAAGTCCCGAATTGAGAAAGTCGTTGAAGACCGAAGGATGATCGTCCAGAGGCTGAATCAGCTCGATCTGCACCGCGCCGAGATTGCTGAAAGCTCCGCTCGCAGCAGCGCGCGACGGCTCGTTTCGATAATGGAAGTCTAGAACGGGAGCTCTCTCGAAATAAAAGAAGGGGCCGACTCCAAGCCTGCGCGTCCAATGATCCATCGCTGCGTGAATATCCCGAACGACATAGCCCAACTGCCTGAGTTGGCCGAGCCCTTGCACAAGCATCTCTCCCTCTCTCCAGGTTCGCCGGACTTGATCGCGTTGTGCGACCATCACCCGTCATTCTGGAAGGAGTGTAAGACAACTTCACGAATTTCGACGACCAAAAAAGCGTCTACACTCACAAATTGTATCGCTAGAATCGAGTTGCGTGAGCGAAACGTGATGCTACCATAGTCGCATAAGTTCACTCGGGAAGCTGCCATGCCAGGCTCTAATGCGCTCGTGCGATTGCCCTGTTCACTTGTTGATGCTGATGGATTTGATTACGCAACTGTAAATCCAGACGTGGCGCGGTACCTAAAAGGGCACGCCGTACGCCTCAGGCAGTACATCTCCAAGTCAATCATCCAAATCGGAAAGGACCTCTTGAGCGCGAAGCGCTATCTGCCGCACGGCGCGTTTCTCGAATGGGTCGAGCGAGAGGCCGGAATAAATCCACGAACTGCGCAGTCCTACATGCACGCCGCCGAATGGGCGGCCAACAAAAGCGCCACCGTCGCGCGTTTGCCGCCCGGGCTACTCTACATTCTGTCCGCGGCGAGCACGCCGCCGAACTACGTCGACGAAGTGGTTCGGCGCGTCGAAGCGGGCGAGCGTCTGACGCTGACGAAGGTCAGGTCGGAATTACGGAAGATTCAGGAAGAGCAAAGCGCGAAGCCCGGCAATCGAGTCCTGCCGCCCGTCAGCATCGATGTGTCAGTGACGAACGAATCTATTGAAAATGAAGGCATCTTGTTCGTTGCACGCGTGCTTGCGAGCGCATTGCCAACGGAGAAATTTCAGATGGTGAGAGAGATTTTGACCAGCGCAAACGTCCTCTCGCGCCCCGATCTAGCTGAAGCTATACTCGTGGCGTTCCGCACGATTGAAGCCACTGTCACACTCTGACTGCAAAACCCCCGTCGAAAACTGATCGCGCGCACGTTTCGCATGTAGGCGAGGACGCTGTTGTGCGGATTTCGACACGGGCCCTTCTCTGAACGCTGCCCTGAAACCTGGATCACCAACAATGGCCTCGGCGGACAACGGGATGATCTACGCGAACCTCGACGACGGCAGCGCAGGCCCCGCGCTGCGGGAGCGCGTCGCCGAATGGGGCGCGCTGGAGGCGGCGACGTCTCTCGGTGTTTCCTATCCGGAACGTTCATTGTCCGACCACCGGCGAATTGCCGTGATCGGGCTCGGCTATGTCGGTTTGCCGGTCGCGGTCGCCTTCGCGCGGGGTGCAAGGCGGGTCGTCGCTTTCGACATCGATCGGGATCGCATTGCCGAGCTGCTCCGGGGCGCTGATCGCACCAACGAGGTCGACGCCGACGAGTTGTGCAATCCCGCATTGATGTTCACCGACGATCCCGCCCACTTCGCCGACGTCGACTTCTTCGTGGTGACGGTGCCGACGCCTATCGATTCCGCGCGGAATCCGGATCTGGGAGCGATGTTGGCGGCGTCGCGTTCGGTCGGGCGGGCGCTGAAGCGCGGCGACATCGTCGTCTATGAATCGACGGTGTATCCGGGAGCCATCGAGGAAGAGTGCGTGCCAGTGCTCGAAAGCGTGTCCGGTCTGCGCGCGGGGTCCGATTTCAAGGTCGCCTATTCGCCGGAGCGGATCAATCCGGGAGATCAGCATCACCGGTTCGAAACTATCGTTAAGGTGGTATCGGCGCAGGACAGCCAGACTCTCGATATTGTGGCCAACGTCTACGGCTCGGTCGTCACTGCGGGCATTCATCGCGCGCCGTCGATCAAGGTGGCCGAGGCGGCCAAGGTGATCGAGAACACCCAACGCGACCTCAATATCGCATTCATGAACGAGTTGGCGCTGATCTTCCGCGCGTTGAACATCGATACGGCCGACGTGCTGGCCGCGGCGAGCACGAAATGGAACTTCCTGCCGTTCGAGCCCGGGCTGGTTGGCGGCCACTGCATCGGCGTCGATCCCTACTATCTGACCAGCCGGGCGCAGCGCGCAGGCTACCATCCGGAAGTCATTCTCGCCGGCCGGCGCACCAATGACAGCATGGGCCAGCATGTTGCTCGCGAATGCATCCGGGGTCTTCTGAAGCGCAAGGTGCACGGCGGCCTGGTGACCGTGCTCGGCCTGACGTTCAAGGAGAACGTGCCCGACCTGCGCAATTCGCGCGTCGTCGACATCATCCGGGAGCTCCAGTCGTTCGGGCTCGAGGTTCAAATGCATGATCCGCACGCGTCGGCGGAGCGGGCGAAGGAGGAATACGGCCTGACGCTGACGGATGCAGACGAGCTTCGTCCGGCTCACGCGGTGATCCTGGCCGTGCCGCATCAATACTACCTGAGGGGCGGGTGGATGTTCATCCAGCGGCTGCTGGGTGACGGCAACGGCCTCGTTCTCGATATCAAGACCAGGCTGGATCGCCTGATGATACCGCCTGGCATCGAGCTGTGGCGCCTGTAGATGATGGGGACGAGGCGGAAATGAAGGAAGGTTCCGTGCTGCTGACCGGCGCGGCCGGCTTTATCGGCTTTCACGTCGCCAGGCGGCTGCTGCAGTTGGGGCGGCCCGTCGTCGGCCTGGACAATCTCAACGACTATTACGATCCGTCGTTGAAGGAGGCGCGGCTTGCGATCCTGCGCGAGCAGCCGCATTTCAGATTCGTGCGGCAGGAACTGGCAGACGAGTCTGGTCTGAAGCGCGTTTTCGCTGAGGAGCGCTTTCCGGTCGTGATCCATCTCGCCGCCCAGGCAGGCGTACGCTATTCGCTTCAGAATCCGCAGGCCTATATTTCCTCCAATCTTCAGGGATTTGCCAATGTGCTGGAAGCCTGCCGCCACCACGGCTGCGAGCATCTGCTCTATGCGTCGTCATCGTCGGTGTACGGAGCCAACACGAAGCTTCCGTTCTCGGTCCGGGACAGCGTTGACCATCCCGTCAGTCTCTACGCCGCGACGAAGAAGTCGAACGAACTGATGGCGCATGCGTACAGCCATCTGTTCGGCCTGCCGACCACGGGGCTGCGCTTTTTCACGGTCTACGGCCCCTGGGGACGACCGGATATGGCGATGTACATCTTCACCAGGGCGATCCTCGAAGGAAGGCCGATCAAGCTCTTCAACCACGGCAAGATGCGCCGCGACTTCACCTATGTTGACGATATCGTCGAAGCGATCGTGCGGCTGGCGGATCGACCGGCGGTGCCTAATGCGTCGGCCACCGACAGCCCGAATTTGGGTTCAAGCGCTGCGCCATGGCGTATCTACAACATCGGCAACAACAGGCCGGAAGACCTCACGCATGTCGTTGCCGTGCTAGAACGGGAGCTCGGACGCAGCGCAAGGTGCGAGCTCGTTCCCATGGAAGACGGCGACGTGCCGGCAACATTCGCGGATGTGGACGATCTGATGCGGGACATCGGCTTTCAACCGTCGACTCCGATCGAAGAAGGCATTGCGAAATTCGTACGCTGGTATCGCGGCTACCATGTCGAGGCGCATGCGTCAGGGCGCTTCGCGCAATCGTCATACGCTGGGTGTCGATCGTTGGAATAAACCTTTAGATGCGTTATATTGGATAAACAAGCCCCGCGTGCTCGCGGCGTTTGGTCAATGAAACCGAGGAGAGAGGGCCATGACAGTCGAGGATCGTGAAGACGACCGCATCTATTTGGTGGTCAGGAACGGTGAAGAGCAATATTCCATCTGGCCTAAGACCAAGGGGTTGCCGAAGGGCTGGGATGCCGTCGGCGAGGAGGGCACTAAGCCGCAGTGCCTAGATTACATCGAAAAAACCTGGACCGATATGCGACCGCTGAGCCTTCGCCTTCAGATGCAAGGCTAGCGCGTTCGACACGCTGCGGCGAACAACCTACCTCTTGTGTCCGCGTCGATCGGCGCGGACATTTCTTTTTGGTGGCGGCACTGGCCAATGTGGACCGGCTTCGTCGCAGTGCATGCATCTCGGTGTGAAACCGGACACGACACTTCCATCGAGACGATTGTGATGATGGATGCACATGCAAGGCGCGACTGTCAGGTCGCGGTCAGGCTGGCGTGCTAATGGTCGCGGCAGGTGGCATTGCGGCAATGAGCGGTCCAGCCGTTTCTTGAAATTTGGCGTCGATTCAACATGGCGATATCTCAGCGGGCGATCACACGTGACGATGTCTGGTCGATGCCGATCGAGGAAATTGACGTCGGGCGGCCGGACCTGTTCCAGGCAGACGCCATCTTCCCCTATTTCGAACGTTTGAGGCGAGAGGCGCCGATCCACTACAGCAGGGGAAGCCTGTACGGTCCTTACTGGTCCGTCACATGCTATCAAGACATCATCGACGTCGAGGCCGATCATTTAACGTTCTCCTCCGACGCCTCGCACGGCGGCATCACCATCTACGATCAGTCGGCACAGTTTCGTCTGCCGATGTTCATTGCTGCGGATCCTCCCAAGCACACCGCGCAGCGCGGCGTGATCAAACCGGTCATGTCGCACGCCAACTTGAACCAGCTCGAAGGACAGCTGCGCCAACAAACGCGAAAAGTGCTGCAGGATCTACCGCGCAACGAAACCTTTGACTGGGTCGATCACGTCTCGGTGGAACTGACGACACAGTTGCTTGCCACGCTCTTCGACTTTCCCTGGGAAGAAAGGCGTAGGCTCGCGTGGTGGTCTGACGTCGCGACCGCCATGCCCGGCGAGCCCGGTGCAGAGACTGAGAAGAAGCGCGAAGCAGAGCTTCTCGATTGCCTAACCTGCTTTCGCCAGCTCTGGCGGGAGCGTGTGGATAGCGAGGGGCGCACGGATATGATCTCGCTGATGGCCAATTCGGCCGCGACCCGCACCATCGATCCGATGGAATTTCTCGGCAACATCGTATTGCTCATCGTGGGCGGCAGCGACACGATCCGAAACACCATCAGCGGCGGGATCGACGCTATATCGAAATTTCCCGACGAGTACCGCAAGCTGCGCGCCGATCCCAATCTGGTTGCGAGCGCCGTTCCCGAGATGATCCGCTGGCAGACCCCACTTGCACATATGCGGCGGACCGCGACGCGCGACTGTCTGCTCTACGGCAACCGAATCCGCAAGGGTGAGAAGGTTGTGCTCTGGTACGTGTCGGCGAACCGGGACGAGAGCATGATCAGGAACGCCAACCAGTTCATTGTTGACCGTGCTCATCCGCGACGCCATTTGTCGTTCGGATCGGGTGTTCACCGCTGCGTGGGGGAGCGGCTCGGCGAGCTGCAGCTTAAGATCCTCTGGGAAGAGATGCTAAACATTCTTCCTGAAGTCGCTTTGGTGGGGCGTCCCGAACGCGTCCATTCCGCCTTCGTCAGGGGCTATACGAAGCTGCCGGTTCAGATAGGTGGCTGAGGGTCACAGAGGCATGTCTCCATTGTCGAACGATGCCGTGCGAGACGTGCCCGTCCTGCGAGCAGAGCCGGATCCCGAAGAGGTCTTCTTCGATCATCTCGACGGCTTGATACACGACGCGGCCGCTCGGCCAACATCGGGCTGGAAGCCAGGCCGGGCGCTGCAGATCCTGTTGGCTGGATATGTTGGCGCAGGAAATGTCGGCGCGGACATGCGGACCATCGAAATGATCCGTCAGCTCCGGCATCTGCTCGGGACGAACGTCGCGTTCGCGACGATCCTCAACGGGCCGCACACGCCTCCCTATCTTGCATCGCAGGCGAAGCTGCTGACCCTCGATGGCCCCATACCGCGCTCGGTTGTCGACTTCGCACTGGCCCACGATGCGGTGGTGGCTTGCGAAGGCTCGATGCTCAAATCCTCCTTCTCGAATGTTCTCTCCGGGATCATGGCGGGAGCGCTCGGCGCAGGCGTCGCCTCGGGCCGGTTGTCGGTCGGCTATGGCGCGGAGGTGGCCTGGATGGAGCCCGTGCTGGAGGGCTTCGTCCGCAAGTGGCTGCCGGGCTCGCTGCTGCTTTGCCGCAATGGCGAGTCGACCGCCGCTGCGACGAAACTTGGTCTTCGGGCGGTGCTCGGCGCTGACACGGCATGGACCTGCCAGGCCGCGTCGCCCGAGCAAGCGCGATCGCGACTGGGGGCGTTGGGCTACGACACTGCAAGCCCGGTTCTCGCGGTCTGCCCGGTCAATCCGTTTTGGTGGCCGGTACGGCCGAATCCACGGCGGGCCGGAGCGGCGCGCGACGGTAGCTCTGCCGGCGCGCCCAGATATGGCGGGATGTTCTTCCACACCTACGACGATGCACGCAAGCGGAAGTACACTGCCTATATCGAGGGACTTGCGCGGGCGGTGAACAGAATCGCGAAGGAACAAGGGTACAGTCCGCTGATTGTTGCGATGGAGCCGATCGACGCGACCGCATGCGAGGATCTCAATCTCCGGCTCGATCGTCCCGCCCAGATCGTTTCTGGACATACCCATGCCATCGGCGTTGTCGTGGCGATCCTGAGGGAGGCCGGGCTGCTCATCAGCTCGCGATTCCACGCGCTCGTGGCTGCCGCACCGGCCGGCAAGCCGCTGATCGGGGTCGCCACCGACGAGCGCATCGCCAATCTGCTGTCGTCATGCGGCGCCGGCGGCGCGCTGATCGGAGCCGATGCGCCGGACCTTGCCGACCGAATTATCACGACAGCACGGGCGATCGATCGCGAGCAGTTCAAGCATGCGATGTGGCAGCTCGTCTCGACGCAGGTGGTCCAGTGCGGCAAGATGGCAATCGAGTTTACGAATGAGGTTCGCAGATGCATTCCGGAGTTTCCGTTACCCGAGAGGGGTCGAGGATGGGAGGCGCATCTTCCGCCGCTGCCTCGCCCGATTCAGGACATCCTGAAACGGTAAGGCCTGCGCTTGTCGGGACGACGCTCGCGCTGAACGTCGAGTGGTGCCGCACGATTGTGGCGGCGATCCTCCGGCTCGGAGTCCGGGACGTCGTGATCTGTCCCGGTGGCCGTTCGGCCGCCATGGTCTTCGCGCTCGGCGAAGTGGATGGACTGCGGCGCTTCGTGCAGACCGACGAACGCAGTGCGTCCTTCTTTGCGCTGGGACTGTCGCGGCTGACGGGCAACCCGGTTGCGATCTGCACGACATCCGGAAGCGCGGTCGCCAATATCGTGCCGGCGCTGACCGAGGCGGAGGCTGTTGGCATTCCGCTGGTGTTGCTGACTTGCGATCGACCAAAGAGTTTGCGCGGTGCCGGCCTGCTGCAGACCACGGAGCAAGTCGCGTTTTGCGCGCCGCTGCTGAAGGCAGTTCTCGATCTCGACGATCCGACCCACGAGGCGGCGACGCGGCAGGATCTGGAAAGTGCCGTGATGGATCTGCGCAAGTTCGTGGCGGCGGGCCCGAACCGTGGTCCTGTGCAGATCAACGTGCCCTTGATCGGCGTGGTCTGCTCGACGGAAGCGGGGCCGCCCAGGATCGATCCGGCTAACGAGCAGCCTCGTGCCCTCGCGATGCGAACCATCGATGCCTCCGTGCTTGAACGTTCTGGGGCGGCGCAGGCGCATGCCGCTATGGAGAAGCTCGCCCCGCGCCCGAGCCTGCGAGGACTGATCGTTTGCGGGCCGGAATGGGATTTATGTCTGGAGAAGGAGCAACTCAGAACTTTGGCGCAACGGACGGGATTCCCGGTGCTCGCCGATGCACCGGGTTCGGCGCGGTCACTTGGAATTCCAGGGGTCGTGACCTGCGGCGATTTCATCGCGTTGCTGCCACAATTGCCTGCGCCCGACCTCATCGTGCGGGTTGGTTCCGCGCCGGTCTCCGAGAGGATGCAAAGTTACCTGCAACGTTCGGCGCGGGTGCTCCGGATCGGCCGGCGTCCGGTCAAAGCCGATTTTCTCGCGCGCAACTTCGAGCAGCTCATCTGCCCTGACGACGCGGCCATGCAAGTCGTCTGCGACATGCTCGGGGCGGGCGCTAAAGTATGGGCTGAGAGCTGGCTCGGTGCAGCCGAGGCGATCCGCCACCATCTGGAGGCGCAGGTGACCGCGAGTGGCTGGTCGGAATTGCAGGTCGCGATGGAAACGGCGAACTCTACCGGATTCCGTCTGCTGCATGTCGCCAATTCGCTGGCGATCCGCCTCTTGAACTTTGTGATCGGTCCGACCTCGGACGGCCGGATCGTCATGGCCAATCGCGGTGTGTCAGGGATCGATGGCACGATAGGCACGTTTCTCGGTGAGCTCGTCGCGTGCGGCGAGCCGGGATTGCTGGTGATCGGCGACCTCGCGGCGTTGCACGACCTGTCCGCCCTGGAAGCCTGCATCCACAACCGCCTGAAGGGCGCCATCGTGATCCTGAACAATTCAGGCGCAGGTCTGTTCGATCTGATTCCGCTCGATGCTGTCGACG
The DNA here is from genome assembly GCF_023006515.1 of Bradyrhizobium sp. PRIMUS42. Lineage (NCBI taxonomy): Bacteria > Pseudomonadati > Pseudomonadota > Alphaproteobacteria > Hyphomicrobiales > Nitrobacteraceae > Bradyrhizobium > Bradyrhizobium sp. PRIMUS42. The sequence goes on along the minus strand of NZ_JALBGZ010000009.1, from coordinate 17,513 downwards.
AGTATCCAAAGCTGGTGCGCAACAGCATGTCGATCGACTTCGAGGGCGTCGCGCGAACGTTCAAAATCGACTACGTGCGATGTCTGGCGCGCAAGCAATTGCGCGTGGCGCTTGACGCCGCGGCCGCCGGTGAGAAGCTCGTCCTGATCGAGGCGGTGCTGCCGCCCAAGGGCGCCAAGCGTGTCCTCCCGACGTTCATCGAGCGTTTATTGGCGGCCGCAGCGGACAAGCTTGCCGCATTTCATGTCTAGCGAGGCGGGTCAAGGGGAATGAACGGCTGGAAATCGGTAAGCTCGCCGGCACGGTGCAGCGGGCCCCACACCGGAAGGGGGATATGGTGGACGTCTATTCAGCTCTGATCGTGGGATTTGGCGAGTCCGGTCGCCGCTTCCTCCAAGCTTGCCGGCTCGGCAGCTACAGGAATCGCATCAACGTGCGGTGCATCGTCGACATCGATCCGGGCAAACTCGTCCATGGTTCGTCCGATGGCGTCCTGAGGTCGATATGCCTGGATGAGGTGCTCGAACGCCACTCGTTCGATATCGTCTTTATATGCACCAGCGATCGGACTCACTTCGACGTCTTTCGTAAGCTCCACAAGCATGCCGCGCGGATTAAGCGTATCGTCTGCGAGAAGCCGATAGCGGAAACACTGGACCAGGCCGACATCATCGCCAATCAGTTCGAGAACATGTCGGTCGCGGTGAATTTCGTCGAGCGGTACAGCCCCGTCGTGAGCCGGCTCAGGCACTGGATAAGGAGTCACGACCTGTGCATGAAGCGGGCCTTGTTCAACTGGTCCAAGCAGCGAATCAACGATGCTCGCCCGACCATGGGAATCTTCTCCGAATTGTCGCATCCGCTCGACTTGGTCCTCTACGTCGCGGGTATCGAGGTGGGCACGGATTACGCAGTTGTGAACGCCGCGACCATTCTCTCGGGCTTTACCCGCGACCGTGTCGTGGTCCCAGACTCCGTCTCCATGACCCTGAATTTCGGGGACAGGGCATTGGTCAGTGGCTCCTGCTCTTATCTCTGGAGCCGTCGTGACCGGCGGGTGATCCTGTATTTCGGCGCGCGCAATGGGCCGATCCGCTATGTCGCCGAGCTCAGATTCGACGAACCGCAGTGGGACTTCGACAGTCTGGAAATCTGGAGTTTCGACGCGGCGCCCGGCATCCTCACCCCCCACGCAGCCTTTGCGGTCAACGATACGGACCTTCCGCGGAAGGAACTCGGCATCAGCAAGATCTGTCGCCTGCTCACCTGCATTCTCAACGAACTCGACGGTGGTATGTCGGACGAGATCGCCCGGCTCGACCAGGCCGTCTACGTGCAGAAAATTCTCGACGACCTCTGCGAAGGATCGGGATCGGTGCATCAATGGCCGGAGCAGTACAGCCGAGGCGAGCCGGCGGGATCGACGCGTGTCGGATCGCGCGACATGGAATCCGCTATCGTTGACGCCGGGTAACGATCTGAACGAAAGATGCGGCTCGCCAATGTCCTTGCCGCTCTGCTTGCTCGCGAATTGTGGGTAAGTTACGATACGACTGAAGCGTGTGCATAGATTTGGGAGTCTACCCTGGACGCGATCTCTCAAAATTCAGAACTCGCCCAAATCCGCCGCCGCCGCAGATGGGGCATTCCGGTTCTCCTGCTGATCGCCGCGGTCGTCCTGACTGGCGGCTTCTTTCTCAGAAACGCGGGATGGGACTTAGCGGCATTACTGTCGCGCGCCGGCCTGACGCGGTGGCTTGCCGTGCCGGCCGCAACAGCACTGCAACGACCGCTGGCTCAAGTCCGCGTGGCCGCCGTCGCGAAAGAGAACTTCCAGATATTCCTGACGGGCATCGGGACGGTGCAGGGTTACAATTCGGTTGCGGTCACGACCCGGGTTGATGGCCACATCGTGCAGGTGTTGTTCAACGAGGGGCAGGACGTCGCTAAGGGCGATCCGCTGGTGATTATCGATGCCCGTCCGTTTCAGGCACAACTCGACCAGCAGTTGGCGATGCTTCAGAAGGACGAGGCCGTTCTTGCCGGCGCGCTGCTCGACATGACGCGGTACGACACGCTCCTGCAGAAGAGTTTCGCGACCCAGCAGCAGGTTGACCAGCAACGCGCACTGGTCGAACAGAACCGGGCGCAGGTCAGAAACGACAAGGCCCTGATCGAGTACGCGAAGTCGCAACTCGAATACACCACCATCCGCGCCCCGATTAGCGGGCGCATCGGTATTCGCCTGATCGACCAAGGTAATGTAGTGCGCGCGAGCGACGCAAAGCCGATCGCCGTGATCGTGCAGTTGCAGCCGATCTCGGTGATCTTCACCCTTCCCGCCGGGGCGCTGGCGAAGACTAAGCTCGAGATCGGCCGGGTTGACGCTTCCGTGACCGCCTTCGCGCAGGACAACCAGACTGAGCTCGATCAGGGGACGGTAGAGATCGTCGACAATTACGTCGATCCGGCATCCGGCACCATCAAGGTCAAGGCGACCTTTCCCAATAAGCGATCGAAGCTGTGGCCCGGCGACTTCGTGAACGGGCGCATCACTGTCGACAATAAGCCCGATGCCATGACGATCCCGTTCGCCGGCCTGCGTCACGGGCCCCGCGGTGACTTTGTCTGGATGGTGCAGAAGGACCATACGGTGAAGGCCGTCGGCATCACCGCGGGGCAAATCTCCCGCGGCCGGGTCCTGGTCGAGAGCGGATTGACGCCGGGGCAGCAAGTGGTGGTGGACGGATATTACGGCCTAGAGAACGGCACCAAGGTCGAGATCGATGAGACGAAGAAAACTGACAATAGTTGAGGCCGCATGTCAGAGATCTTTATCCGAAGGCCCATCGCCACAACCCTGCTGATCCTGGCAATCGTCCTGCTCGGACTGATCGGTTACAGAAATCTGCCGGTCGCTCCGCTGCCGAACGTCGACTTTCCGACCATTCAGATCACCACGCCTTATCCCGGCGCCTCGCCTGGGGTCGTGGAGTCGTCGATCACCGCGCCGCTGGAGCATTATTTCGGAGTGATCTCCGGCCTGCAGTCGATGGACTCCGCCAGCGCATATGGGTTGAGCACGATCACGCTGAAATTCGACCTGAGCCGCCGCATAGACTCCGCCGCGCAGGACGTTCAGGCTGCGATCAACTCGGCGTCTGGCTGGATTCCCGTTGCACTGCTGCCGGGGCCGCCGGTTTACCGGCAGGTCAACCCCGCCGATGCGCCTGTCCTCATCCTGGCGCTGACGTCAGATACGATCGCGTTGCCGGCGATCAGCGATTATGCGCAGACCATCGCCATCCAGAAGCTGTCGCAAATCTCTGGAGTCGGTGCCGTCACGATTCAGGGCGGCCTGACCCGTGCGGTCCGTCTCCAGGTTGATCCGGCGAAGGTCGCGAGTCTCGGACTTTCGCTCGAGGACGTGCGGCGCGGCATCGTCGCGACGACCTCGAACCAGCCGAGGGGGTCGCTCGACGGCCCAATGCAGGCGTTCCAGGTCGATCTCAACGGCCAGCTCTTCACGGCGGCTGGATACCGGGATTCGGTCATCGCCTTCCGCAATGGCGGGCCCGTTCATTTGCGCGACATCGGTATTGCTCTCGAAGGTGTCGAGGACGCCAATCAGGCCGCCTGGTTCCAGGGACGGGAAGCGGTCGTGCTCGAGATCCGGCGTCAGCCGGGCGCGAACACCATCCAGGTGGTCGATGCAATCAACAGTCTGCTTCCGCGCATGCGAGCGCTGCTGCCGCCAGGGCTCCAGGTCTCGATCGTGGCCGATCGGACGGTGACAATCCGCGCCGCGATCGCCGACGTCCAGTTCACGTTGGCTTTGACGGTCGGGCTGGTGGTTCTCGTGATCTTCCTGTTCCTGCGCAAGTTGTGGGCAACCATCATTCCGAGCGTGACGCTTCCGGTTTCGCTGGTCGCCACCTTCGGCGTAATGTCGCTGCTCGATTTCAGCCTCGACAATCTCTCGCTGATGGCTCTGACAGTCGCCGCCGGATTCGTCGTCGACGATGCGATTGTCATGATCGAGAACATCGTCCGCTATATAGAGGCCGGGGAGACGCCGCTGAACGCGGCGCTCAAGGGCGCGCGCCAGATAGAATTCACGATCGTCTCACTGACCGTTTCGCTCGTCGCGGTCTTCATCCCGCTGCTGTTGATGCCGGGAATCATCGGCCGGCTGTTCCGCGAATTCGCCGTCACATTGTCGTTTGCGATCGCGATTTCCTGCGTGATCTCGCTGACGCTGACGCCGATGATGTGCGCGACCTTGCTGCGGCGCGAGGCACCGGACGAGCCGCTTGGCCTACTATTCCGCTGGAGCGAGCGCGTCTTTGATACGATGGCGCGGCAATATGTCCGCGGGCTCGACGTTGTCCTGCGGCATCGAGCGCTCACCATGGCAGCCCTGCTGCTCACCATCGTCGGCACGGGATGGCTGTACAACGCCGTCAGCAAGGGCTTCATTCCGCTCCAGGACACCGGCCTCCTGATCGGCGTCACGGATGCCGAGCAGGACATCTCGTTCACCGCGATGGCTTCCCGCCAGCGAGCACTGGCCGAACTGATCGAACGCGATCCGGCGGTCCGCGCCGTCGACAGCGTTGTGGGCGTCGGGACCGTGAACGCGACGCTGAACAGTGGTCGGCTCTATATCGACATCGGTGACCCCGGCCTGCGGCGAGAAAGCCTCGCCGAGATTACGCAGCGGCTCAGCGCGGCTGCCAAGTCCATTCCTGGAATCGCCTTGTACCTGCAGCCGGCACAGGACCTCCAGATCGACACCCATGTCAGTCGCACTCAATACCAGTACGTCCTGCAGGATCTCGATGAGGACGAGCTGCGCACATGGAGCGACAGGCTGGTGGAGGCACTGCGCAAGCGCCCCGAACTGGCCGATGTGGCCAGCGACCGGCAGGACGACGGGTTATCGCTGTCCATCGTGGTCGATCGCGATGCAGCGGCGCGCGTCGGCGTGGTCATGAGCGACGTAGACCAGACGCTCTACGACGCCTTTGGGCAACGGCAGATCGCGACGGTGTTCGGGACCTTGACCCAGTTCCACGTCGTCCTCGAGGTGATTCCGGCGATGCGCGCAGATCCTGACATCCTTTCCAAGATCTACGTCCCGCAGGCGATTCTCAACCCCGCCGTCAACACCAGCGCGGTGTTCGCGAGCGTGCAGCCGTCGGTGCCTCTCGCCGCCTTCGCGCGGTTCGAACGCAAACGGGCGCCGCTGGCGGTCATGCACCGCGGCCTGTTCCCGTCGACAACGGTCTCCTTCAACTTAGCGCCTGGCGTGTCGCTCGGCGAGGCCGTGGAGACGCTCAGGACCACCAAGAACCGAATCGGTGTGCCAGGCTCGATCACGACGACCCTGGTCGGCGCCGCCGCCGAGTTTGCGGACTCCTTGACGAGCGAGATCTATCTCATTCTCGCGGCCATCATTACCGTCTACATCGTGCTCGGCATTCTCTACGAGAGCTTCATTCATCCGATCACGATCCTGTCGACGCTTCCCTCCGCGGGCGTTGGAGCCTTGCTGGCGCTGATGTGGTCCGGACAGGCGTTGGACCTGATCTCGCTGATCGGGATCATCCTGCTGATCGGCATCGTGAAGAAGAACGCCATCATGATGGTCGACTTTGCGATCGAAGCCGAACGATCCGAGGGGATGTCCTCGATCGAGGCGATCCGGCAGGCTTGCATCCTGCGCTTTCGGCCGATCATGATGACCACCATGGCAGCCCTGCTGGGGGCGCTTCCGTTGGCGATCGGCGCCGGCACCGGCTCGGAATTGCGCCGCCCGTTGGGCATCTGCATCGTCGGCGGCCTGATCGTCTCGCAGTTCTTGACGCTCTATACGACGCCCGTGATCTATCTGGCCTTCGCGTCGTTGCAACGGCGGTTCGCCAAATCGCCCAAGCTTGCGCCTGCCCAATGAACCTCGCCGCACCATTCATCGGCAGGCCGGTTGCGACGACCCTGACCATGGTCGCCGTCGTGCTGGTCGGAGCCTTTGCCTATCTCAGGCTGCCGATCGCGTCCCTTCCCAATGTTGACCGGCCGACCATTGTGATCCATGCGCCGTTGCCGGGCGGCAATCCGTCGATCGTCGGCTCGTCGCTGGCCCAGCCCCTCGAACGCCAGATCGGATTGATCCCCGGAGTGGTCGAGATGACGTCCTGGAGCGGTGTCGGCGCAACCGAGATTACCGTTCAATTCGATCTGTCGAAGAACATCGACGAGGCGTCCGGGGCGGTGCAGGCGGCGATCAACGCGGCATCACCCGACATGCCCAAAGCCTATGCGTGGCCGCCTTACTTTTATCGGGCCAATCCGGCCGGGTTCGCGGTCATGTCGCTCGCGCTGACGTCGGACGTAATTTCCCCGAGCCAGCTCTACGATTTTGCTTATAGCGTGGTGTCGCCGAAGCTGTCGCAACTGGCGGGTGTCGCCTGGGTCAACATCAACGGCGCAGAGCACAGCGCTGTGCGGGTCCAAGTCTCCCCCAATCAGGCCGCGAACATGAACCTGTCCCTGGAGGCGATCAGGGCGGGCATCGTCAACGCCACGCAGAATCTGCCAAAGGGGTCCGTTGAGTTCCAGAACCAGAGTCTCACCGTCGAGGCGAATGACCAGCTGCTTAAAGCGTCCGAGTATCGCGACCTGATCGTGGCGTGGCGCAACGGCTCGCCGATCCGGCTTGGCGACGTCGCCGATGTTTCCGACAGCGTCATCAACCGAAAGGTTGAAGGCTGGTACAACCACGACCGGGGCGTGGTGCTCTACGTCTTCAAGCAGTCCGACGCCAACGTCGTCGAGACGGTGGACGCGATCAAGCAATTGTTGCCGGGCATCAAGGCGTTGCTGCCGCCTTCGGTACGGATCGATCCCGTATACGACCGCACCGCGCTGATCCGGGAGTCGATCAGCGAGGTGCAGCGGACGATCCTGATCGCCATCGTGCTCGTTGTCCTGGTCCTTGCGATCTTCCTCAAGCAGATCTGGGCAGCCGTCATTCCTACGCTGACAATTCCAGTAGCCCTCGCGGCAACCCTGGCCGTAATGCGTGTCAACGGATACAGCCTCGACAATCTCACGCTGATGGCTCTCGTCATCGCCGTGGGCTTCGTGGTCGATGACGCTGTGATTGTGATCGAAAACATCATGCGCCGGATGGATGCCGGCGAGAGTGCGATGCAGGCCGCGCTCGCTGGATCGCGGCAGATGGGATTCACCATCGTGTCGATCACCGCCGCGCTAGCGGCTGCTATGATTCCGTTGCTGTTCATGCCCGATGTGGTCGGGCGCTATCTTCGCGAGTTCGGCGTTGCACTCGTCGCCGCGATCGCGGCTTCGGCATTCGTGTCGCTGAGCCTGACCCCGGTGCTGTGCAGCAGGCTGCTTGGCGGTGAACCGGGGCGCTCACGGTCCGGCGGTCCTGGCGCGATGGTGGGACGGATCTACGGACGCTCGATAGATTTCGCCCTGCGCTGGCGCGGCGTCGTGTTCCTGGCGATTGCGCTGCTGACAGCGGCAAGCGTCTGGCTTTACATGATGACGCCCCGCGCCTTCATGCCGACCCAGGACACCGGCGTGATGTTTGTCAGGACGGTGGCCGATCCGAACATCTCGTTCCCCGCCATGGAGGCGAAACAGCGCGCCGTGATTGATCGGGTCCTGGAGGATGAGGCCGTTGCCGGCCTTAGCTCCTGGATTGCCGACGGGAATGGTGGCGCACTGAGCCTCGGCTCGATGATCGTGGCGCTGAAGCCGCTCGACCAGCGAAAGATGGACATCCAGAAGGTCATTGCGCGGCTGAAGGTGAGCACAAGTTCGATCAAGGGCATCAGATCGATCTTCGTACCGTTTCAGGATCTGAGCATCGGCACCCAGTCGCAAACCGCTCGCTACCAGTACACGCTGTGGGGAGCCAACAGCAGCAAGGTGTTCGATGCCGCGAACGAGATGTTTGATCGCATGCGGTCGCTGCCGCAGCTCACGGACTTGATCCGGAGCTGGGAGACCTCGGGATTGGGTGCGGGGCTCACCGTTGACCGGTTGCGCGCCGCCTATCACGGCGTGACCCCGACGACGATCGACAGCGTGCTGAACGATGCATTCAGCCAACGGCAGATCAACACGCTTTATCTACGGTCGAACTTTTCCCGGGTGATTCTGGAAATCGACCCCGAGGCCCAGACCGACCCTGCCGTCTTTCAACAGATCTTCGTCCCAGGCCGGACAGGGCAGGTCCCGCTCTCGACGCTGACGCGGATGCGGAGGGCGCATGCCAGCATGTGGGTACGCCACAGCATGCAGTTTCCGTCCGAGACCATATCGTTCGACACCAGGCCGGAGGTATCGCTCGGCGACGCAATCGACGCGATCAAGGCCGCCGAGTTCGCCGCGCGTCTGCCTGAAGACGTCAAGGCCGAATTTCGCGGCGAGGCGGGTGAGGCCGCCAAGATGGGAGGACGACAGACCGTCCTGTTCGCGCTGGCGCTCGTCGCGATCTACATCGTGCTCGGTATGCTCTATGAGAGCTACGCACATCCCCTCACGATCCTCTCAGTTCTGCCGCCGACGGCGTTCGGAGCGCTCTTGGCTTTGCGCGTCACCGGGCTGCAGTTCACGACGATTTCGTCGATCGCCTGTATTCTCGTGGTCGGCATGGTCATGAAGAACGCTATCATGATGGTCGATTTCGCGCTGGACGCACAAAGGAGCCGGGGACTCTCGCCGACCGAGGCCATTACGCTGGCGGCCAGGCTGAGGGCCCGCCCGATCTTGATGACGATGCTCGTCTCGACCTTCAGCGCTTTGCCGCTCGCGATCGGGACTGGTCCGGGCGCGGAATTGCGTCAGCCCATCGGGGTGACGGTGGTGGGCGGACTGATCGCGGCGCAGCTCGTCACGCTCTACACCACGCCAGTCATGTATCTCCTGATGGAAGCCCTGCGCGAGAAGCTCTCGAGCGGCAGAAAGCTGATCGGCGCGCAAGCCTAGGCGCGCATCTGCAGGACACGCAAGCGACCGCACAAAGCGACTTGGCAAAAGCGACTTGGCAAGGCGCGTGCCGCGCGAGAAAATCCGCGCGGAGAGATGGATTGATATCTGAATGTAGCGACTACAACGCCGTATGGGATATGTAAATGACGATGCGATCCACGCACCTTCTGACTGAGGATCAAATCACGCTTCGGGTCAGTAAATGGGGGCAGGGTTCCCACCAGTGTGTGTTGATCCACGGTTTTGGCGACGGCCTCCACGTCTGGCCTGAATTCGCGGACCGTCTGGCCGGCACGTGCCAGGTGCTCGCGGCAGATCTTCGCGGCCACGGGCGGTCGCAATGGGACCCTGCCGAGCGCTACAATGTGGTGACCTATGCCGACGACGTAGGGGCCGCTATGAAGGCATTTCCCGCAGAGAGGGCCGTGCTGGTCGGACATTCCATGGGTGGCGAGGTTGCGCTGCGGATCGCTGCCGCGGCAGGACCGGGCATCGTCGGACTCATTCTCGTCGACTGTTCGCTGAGGCTCGATCCCGAGGCGTCGGAGCACATCTTCGCCGAATTCAAGCGCGAGAGCCGCGACTATGCCAGTGTGGCGGAATACGCCAAGTTTCTGGAGGCCAGCCGCCCGATGACCAGCCGCGCAATTCTGCAACGGCTCGCCGACGATTCAATGACGCGACAGCCGGATGGGACGTTTCGACTGAATCGGGATCCCGCGCTGGCCAATGGAAGCGGCGCGAAGGACGATTCAGACGACACCTCGTGGGATCAATTGAGATCCGTGCGGTGTCCTACCCTGATATTGAGAGGCGCGCGCTCGTCGGTGCTGAGCAAGTCTTTGGCTGAAAGGATGCGGGAACAGATCGCCGGTGCCCGCTTGCAAACCATTGCAAGGGCCGGCCATAACGTCATGCTCGACGATCCAGACGCATTCCAGGCGGCGAGCATTCCGTTCATCGTCGAACGGCTGACGGCCGGCCGCTAGCGCGCGTAAATGCGCGACGATGGCGGATTTCGCGGACTCCGCGAACCCGAACTGCATTCCGCGACACTATCCGCCTCGTGGCCGGCGCTCAAACTCGCTTGAGGCAGTGAGGCAGGCAGCGCTTCGATCTATGTGAATTGCCTTCAATTTTTGCGTTAATGACGCTTCGGATATAGAGCTTCTCAGCCTCGCGCCGATCCGCTAACTTTGAAGTATTCGATAATAATACAATCCAAGGTCGTTCGAAGTTCGACGCCCTCGGGGGCATGAGAGGCGGAGGATTAGTAATGCGATTGTTGTTCGCTGAAGGCTTTCGCTTGCCGACGGCGTCCGTGGGCGGTCTCCTCAGTCATGCGGGCTACGCCGTCGACGTAGTGGGTACCAGTCGAGATGCCGAAGAGGCGGCCCAGCTCGCAAGCTACAACCTCACGATCGTCGATCAGCAGCTGCCCGATGGCGACGGTCTCGATCTGCTCCGAACGCTCCGCAAGAACGGAAGTAAGGTGCCGATCCTCCTGCTCAATGCGCTACACTCCACCGAGACGCTCATCAAGTGTCTGGATGCTGGCGCCGATGATTGTCTGGCGAGGCCGTTCGACAACGGCGAGTTCCTGGCGCGCATCAGGGCGCTGCTTCGGCGCTCGCGCGACGATCTCTATCTAACACTGAAAGCGGGGAACTTGTCGTTCGATACCGGCTCCCGCGAACTTCGCATCGACGGCAGGCCGCTCACCCTGTCACGACGCGAGACCTCGCTCGTCGAAGTGCTGTTGCGCAGATCGGGCCGCATCGTGACGCGCGAGACGATCGAGACGATGCTGTTCGAGAGTCACCGCGAGTTCACGCCCAACGCCATCGAGGCAAGCGTCTCACGGCTGCGCAAGCGGCTGGCGGACGGCGGCTCTTCCTCGGACATACGTACCGTGCGCGGTCTCGGATATCTGATCGGCGAGCGTACCGGACCGTGCCACAGGAAGATGCCGGCACATGAGCTGAACGCCTGAACGATCCGGGATCCGAGGATGGTCTTTCATGAAAACGCAGACACGCACCGAGTGGCCGGATAAATTTAGCGACGTCGAGGACCTCGATGAGCGGATGACCCGTCCCGACGCGGCATTGGTCGAAGACCTCAACCGTATTAAAGGCGACATCATCCTGCTCGGTGTCAGCGGGAAATTGGGCCCGACGATTGCCCGGCTCGCCAAGCGTGCCGCGCCGAGCAGGCGCGTGATCGGGGTCGCCCGCTTCCGCGACGGCGGCAGCCGCGACTACCTCGAGCAACACGGCATCGAAACCATATCTTGCGACTTTCTCGATCGAGACTCCGTTGCGCGACTGCCCGACGCCGAGAACGCGATCTTCATGGCGGGTCTGTCTCCTCAGAAATTCGGCCAGGGGCCCAACGAGGCCCTGATGTGGGCCATGAACACCTACGTCCCCAGCCTGATCGCCGAGCGTTTCGCACACTCGAATATCGTGTGTTTCTCGACCGGTTGCGTCTATCCCTTCGTGTCGGTCTATAGCGGCGGTGCCACCGAGCAGACACCGGTCCAACCGCCTGCGAGCACCTATGCCAATTCATGTGTGGGACGCGAGCGAATCTTCGAGCATTTCGGCCGTAGAGCCGGAACGCCGCACTGCATCGTTCGCCTGAACTACGCGATCGACATGCGCTACGGCGTCCTGCACGACATTGCAGTGCGGATCCTGAATGGTGAAGCCATCGACCTAACCACCGGCAATGTGAACGTCATTTGGCAAGGCGACGCTGCCTCGATGGCGCTGCGCTGCCTGCTGCGCTGTTCGGTGCCAGGAACGGTAATCAACATCAGCGGGCCGGAGACCGTTTCCGTGCGGGCAGTCGCCCACAGGATGGGAGAATTGCTGGGGCGCGAACCGATCCTGGAGGGGCGGGAATCCGATATGGGCTGGCTGGTCAACACGACGCAGGCCATGCGCGAATTCGGCTACCCACAGGTCAGTCTCGGCCGTCTCGTGGCGTGGACGGCCGATTGGACGGGCCGGCGGATGCCGACCTTCTCCAAGAAGACATCCTATGAAGCGCGACCTACCGATTTCGCTGCAGGCGGCCGCTAGCGTGCGCCCGACCGCGGCGTCATCGACGCCGCGGCGGTGAACGGTGTGAGCTACACGGCGGGTTCTGCGGGAAAACGGGGGAGTTCTAATGTCTGTTCTGGCGAAGTGTCGGACCGGGGTCGATGTCAGAGAAAATGACGCAGGCGTCACCGTAAGCGGGGGGCAGTTTGCAATCACGGTCCCGAATTGGCCCGCCTCCTTTACATGGTCAGACCTGATCGACGGTGTGCCGCTGTCATCACTGCGCGAGCGGGCAGGTGGAGACTTCGCCGAGCTGCGTCACGCGGCGCACACGCTCTCGCTGTTGTCTTCGTTCATCGAGTACATCATCTTGATGGGCGAGCAGCCCGTCGCCCGATATAGATCAAGGAAGACAAAGTCCGACTTCGCTCTGCTCCTACCGCGCAGTAGCCTGCGCGCCTACGCGTTGCCGCCCACCACGTTCATGCGTTTCGTGGATCGCACCGTCCAGCTCGAATCAGCGCTGACTTCCGCCTCAATTTGTTGCTACGACGACGAGCTGACAGCCTGGCTTCTCAAGATGGGGACGACCTCGGACAGCGGCGCCTCCGTCGATCCGGGGCAGAGCTGGCTCACGGACGTCATGCTCTGCCTGATCGACGGACAGTTCGTGCGCCGAATGGACGTCGCCGCATCGTGTGAGAGCCGATGGGAATTTCACGACCTTCTGTTCCACACACGAAGTCGGTTCGGGGGACAAAGTGGGGGGTACGGGCCTACGCTTCGCTTTTCGCAATCCGACGAAGCGCTCGACCATGACGACGAGCCGGAAGTCCTTGTTGCGGCGGTGCCGATCAAGCTCGATATTCCCGGCCCCGTTCGCTCCACCCCTTTCTATGATGTGATGAACGGGCGCAGGAGCATTCGTATGCCGGGGCGCCCCATCACCAAGGGTGAGCTCTCCGAGTTTCTCTACAGAACGAGTTACATCACGGTTGATGACGGGCGAAAGTATGCGCGCTTCCCGGCTGGCGGGGAATTCCACGACCTCTGCATGTATCTGCTGATAGAAGCCTGCGACGGAATTAGTCCCGGCCTCTATCGATACGACAGGGAGCAGCATTCGCTGCACCTGGTGAAGACGAACGAAGGCGCGACCATGGTGCTGTCCGAAATGGCATCGCGCGCGTTGCGGCAGCGCGAGCATCCCCAGATACTGTTTAATATCACCTCTCGGATTTCCCGCGTGCAAATCGTCTACGAGTCAATGGCATATGCCCTGGTTCTGAAGAATCTCGGCGTACTACTGCAGACGATGTATCTCGTCGCAACCGAGATGAACCTTGCTCCTTGCGCGATCGGTGGTGGAAGTTCCGGTCAATTCGCTGCCGTGATCGAGAAATCGCCCATGCAGGAGCCCTGCATCGGTGAATTCGCTCTCAGTGCGACAGATTGATCAGAGCGGTAGCATCGAAGCCTGAGCTTCGGCCTGCTGGGATGACATGCCCGATGCATGCGGGCCGCGAGCCCGCTCAAGCCGAGGCATTCCGCAATCGCATCGTGGCGACTGTATCGCTGAAGATCGAGCAGAATATCATGTCTCTCTGCTGATGTTCGATATCGCGGAGCTTGCTCGTGCGACATGCGTCTGCGTCGCAACGCTCGCCCAGTACGCGCGTGCCAGCGTGACGCTTCAGTACGCCATTTGCATGTCAGGCTATGGTCAGCGTGCCGTGTTAATCGCAATAGCAGGACTAAGCTCAAACGTGCGCTTTGCGCGACCCGATAATGAATCTGCCTTACATTGGATGTTTGAGATGGCTTCAAGCAGATTTGCCAGATGCGTCGATCAAACCGAGCTGAGGTCGCTCATGAAGGCCGGGTTCACCGGCCGGTCCGCATTGGCAGTTCTCTTCGGTGTCGTCAGCGGATTGACGAATACGGCGGTCATGGTCGTCGTCATGACCGCTCTGAACGGAAATGCCACGCGCACCGTACTCGCACTTCTGCTGTTCTTCATCGCCCTGTCGCTCACTAGTCGATCGATTTGGCGGGCGCTCGTCACGCAGATCTCGCAGCGGGCGATCGCCGACATCAGGGAGCAGGTGGCTCGCCGGGTGCTGGAGGCTGCGCTCGTCGACATCGAGGCCATCGGCTCGAGGCGGATCATTAGCGCGATGACGCTCGACGCAAGGCGACTCGCGGATGCGCTGCCGATCCAGATCACGGTGTTGTCAAATCTCTCGTTTCTTCTCGGTTGCCTGGCCTATCTCGCTTATCTTTCGCTGGTCGGATTGGTTCTGATTGTGGCCGCCCTGGTGATCGGAGCTGTTTGCTACCGCTATCTGCACCGGCGAATTCATGCATGCACCGAGAAGAGCCGGCAGATATGGGACCAGGTCTCCGAAGCCTGCAGCCTCGTCGTCAACGGCATGAAGCAGCTCAAGGGCAGCGAACTGCGCCGCGTCGAATTGCTGGAACGATTGAACGCGGGATCAGCCAGTGGAATGGAGATGGCGTGTCTTCACACGCGTTATACGAACCACGCGCTGTCGATCACCCAAGCCCTGTTCTTCATTCCGCTCTGCGTATCCTTGTTCGCACCTTGGGCAATCGGCCTGTCGACGACTGACGTCGTCGGCTACGGCCTTGCCATGGTCTACATGGTCGGGCCGCTGCGGGAAGCCGTGGCGATGCTTCCGAATTTTGCCGATATCGACGTTGCGCGGTCGCGGATCAAGGCGATCGGACAGAAGCTCGACGATCGAGCCGTTGCGCGCCTCCGGGGCGCTGCGCCGACGGATTCGCAGAACGTACAGCCCGCGTGCGTCGAGTTGCGCAACATTCGCTATTCCTACACCGGCGAGTTCGGCAAGACCTTCACGCTCGAACCGATCGACCTGACCTTGCAGCGCGGCGAGATCCTCTTTGTCGTCGGCGGCAACGGCACCGGCAAGACCACGCTCGCGAAAATACTGGCCGGCCTGTACGTCCCGACTGACGGCGAGCTCGTGGTAGATGGCGAGGCCGTCGATGATGGCCGGCGGGAGTGGTATCAGCGTCAGGTGTCGACGATCTTCAGCGACTTCGTCGTCTTTGATCGCGTGTCCGACCGGCAGACTGACGGCGCCGCCGCGATGGCGCAAACGTTGCTGCAGCGGCTGGAGATCAACGAGCGCGTTAGCATCGGTGATCTGCGCTTCTCGCGGACGAAGGGCTTTTCCTCCGGTGAGCGCAAGCGCCTTGCGTTGCTTAGCGCTTGGGTCGATGACCGTCCCATCGTGTTGCTGGACGAGTGGGCTGCAGATCAGGATCCGCTTTTCAAGGAGAAGTTCTATCGGGAGTTTCTCGTCGAGTTGCGCGACGCCGGGAAGCTCGTCGTCGTGATCTCGCACGACGACCGGTATTTCGACGTGGCGGATCGGATCCTGTTCCTCGAGCGGGGACGTGCGCCACGGCTCGAGGTCAGAGGCGCAGTTACGGGGGCTCGTCGCTCGCGAGCGCCCGAGGCAGTCTAGGCGCGGCTTCGAAAGGTCACCACGATGCAGCAGGCGCGGATTGGGAATGACTGAGTTTAGGACGATACAGGAAGTTCTGGCCCGCCGCGCCGAGCAAGAGGCCGAGAGGGTCGCATTCCGTTTTCTCGACGACGCCGGCGCGGAGGATGCGACGTTCACTAACGGCAGGTTGCTGCGAAAGGCGGGTGGCGTCGCGTCGATCTTGCGGGAGAACGGCCTACGCCATCAACGCGTCGCCTTAGTCTATCAGAAGGCGGAGCATTTCGTTTGCGCGTTCTTCGGAACGCTTGCGGCGGGCTCGACGGTCGTGCCGCTCAGCCTCGCGCGGATGGGATTTGCCGAAACGAGGCTGGCCCTCACGTTTCGTGACGCCCAAATCGCCGCAGTGCTGACTGACTCCGTCAACTACATGAAAGTGCTGGACTTGGTGCGAGGAAGCCTCGGAGGCTCGTGCAAGGTTCTACTAGTCGAGAATGTCGATGAAAGTCTCGGCAGCGAGACCATCGATATTGTGGACGGAGAGACCACCGCGGTCATTCAATATACGTCCGGATCGACCAGCGTTCCGAAGGGCGTCGAAATCAGCCATGCCAACCTGCTGCACAACGCTTCGATGCTGATACGCGCATCGGTCAGTGGACTGCGCGATATGGTGGGGCTCAACTGGCTTCCGTTGTTTCACGACAATGGCTTGATGTGGGGCGCGGTGCTTCCGGTCTACGGCGAGATGCCGGTGATCAACATTTCGCCAGCGGCGGTCATCGCGCGGCCTGCGAACTGGTTCCGGGCGATCTCCGATTACAAGGTGAATATTAGCGGCGGTCCAAACTTCATCTACGATTTGTGCGTCGAGAGGTTAGATCCGGAAAAACTGCCCGGCGTCGACCTAAAAAGATGGGAGATTGCGTTTTGCGGCGCCGAGCCGATCCGGTCCGGCACGGTTGAGCAATTTCTGACGCGCTTCGCGCGCCTGGGACTATCGCCGGAATGCTTCCTGCCCGGCTACGGCCTCGCCGAGGCGACCTTGATGGTGTCGATGCGCCCGAGGAAGGCACGGCCAATCGTACGTGATTGGAACCAGGACGCGCTGGAGAAGGAGAATTGCGCGCGGCCCTGGACCGAGGGACGGAAGCGGACTTTGGTGTCTTCGGGCCAAATTACCGAAGGGCAGCAGGTCGCGATCGTGGATCCCAACTTGCTGCAGCCTTGTCACGAGGGCCGTGTCGGCGAGATCTGGGTCAGCGGTCCGAGCGTTGCGAAGGGCTACTGGCGGCGGCCGGACGAGACCAAGCTGACCTTTGGCTGGCCGCTCGATGGTTGTCCGGGAGCCAGCTTCATGCGCACGGGAGATCTTGGTTTCCTGGATGGCGGCGAACTGTTCGTCGTCGGACGTATCAAGGATCTCATCATCATCCGCGGGACCAATTACTACCCGCAGGACATCGAGCTCACGGTCGAGAGGACCCATCCCGAATTCCGTAAGAACGGCGGTGCGGCGTTCTCGGTCGAGATCGAGGGCCGCGAGGAGTTGGTTGTGCTCCAGGAACTCAAGCGCGGCTGGAAGAAGGCGGACACGTCGAATTGCCTCGACGCGTGCCGGACGGGGATCGCGCGCGAACATGGCCTCTCACCCTGCTCGATTTTGCTGGTCGCGGGTGGCGCCATCCCGAAGACGAGCAGCGGTAAGGTTCAGCGCCGATTGGCGCGGACGAAGTTCCTCGAGGGCGCCTTCTCGCCCGTCATGCAATGGAGCAGCCGGGACCCGGGCTCGCGCGCGGGGCGGGATGCTGGAACGGGCGGTGTGTCCTCCGTCGGCGGTTCGATGGTTCGTGGGTCGTATGTGGCACCGCGGAGTGCAACGGAGGAGGTGCTGGCGCGGATCTGGGGCGAGGTGCTGGGGCTTGAGAGGGTCGGGGCG
>NZ_JALBGZ010000099.1:0-12992 GCF_023006515.1 Bradyrhizobium sp. PRIMUS42 | reverse complement strand
CTGCGCGATCTCGCCCGAAGCGCGGCGGAGCAGGGCGGCTTCCAGGACTTTGCGCCCGATGCCTGTCTCGTCAACCGCTACGAGCCCGGCACGCGGCTGTCGCTGCATCAGGACAAGGACGAGCTGGATTACTCGGCGCCGATCGTCTCGGTCTCGCTCGGCCTGCCCGCGACCTTCCTGTTCGGCGGCCTCGCGCGCGCCGACAAGCCCCGCCGTTTCCGGCTGGTGCATGGCGACGTCGTGGTCTGGGGTGGGCCTAGCAGGCTCGCCTATCACGGCGTCGCGCCGCTCGCCGAAGGCGAGGACGCGCTGCTGGGACGGAAGCGGATCAATCTGACGTTTCGAAGGACGCGGTGAGGAGAAGTCATTCCGGGGCGCGCGCAAGCGCGAACCCGGAATCTCGAGGTTCCGGGGTTCGGCTCTGCGAGCCGCCCCGGAACGACATCACGGCTTCGGCGGATGAATGAACGCCCACGGGCTGACTTCCGAGTCCCGTGTCACCTCGACCGAAATCAGATACGGCCCGCTGTGGCTAAGCGCCTTTTCCATCGCCGCCTTGAACTGATCCGGCGCGGTGACACGCGCCGCCGCAACGCCAAAGGACTCCGCGAGCTTGACGAAATCCGGATTGACCAGATCGGACGCCACCACGCGGCCGTCGAACCGTTCGCGCTGGTCACGGCGGACATTGCCGTAGGCGTTGTTGTTGAACACCAGCGTCACCACGCCGATGTTGAATTGCACGGCGGTGGCAAGCTCCTGCACGCCGAACATGAAGCCGCCGTCGCCGGTGATCGCCACCACCGGCTTGTCGGGATTGGCGACCTTGGCCCCAAGCGCGGTCGGGAAGCCCGAGCCGAGCGTGCCCTGATAGCCCGAGGTGATGAAGGTGCGCGGCTCATAGATCGGAAAGCCGTACCAGGAGGCGAAGCCGAATTGCGACAATTCATCGGTGACGATCGCATTCGCCGGCAGCACCTCGCGCAGGATGTTGAGGTAGGCCATCTGCGGCTGAATGCGCTGGATCTCGGCTTGCGCGGTCGCGGTGGCCTCGCGGATCTCTCCCCGGCGGCCACGGCTCTTCGCGTAGCCGGCCTTGTTAACGGCGCTGACGAGATCGGCGGTGCCATCCCTGGCGTCGGCGACGATCGCGACATCGGCGGCGAGGCGGCGCATCTCGACCGGATCGATGTCGATGCGAATGGATTTGAGGCCGCTGGGCTGATAGGGCCAGCGGATGCCGGAGGCCGGCAGTTCGGCGCGGGTGCCGATGGCGATCATCAGGTCCGTCTTCGGCCACAGCTTGTAGGCCGCGGCCATGGTCAGGCCGAGCTCATGCGCGTTGGAGACGATGCCGCGGCCGCTGCGGAAGGCGACGACGGGCGCATCGATCATCTCGGCGAGCTCCAGGATCTCCTCGCGCGCATCGATCGCGCCGCTGCCGACGAAGATCATCGGCGCCTTGCTGGCCTTGATCAGCGCGGCGGCTTGCTTGACGAGATCAGGATCGGGTTGCGGCGCGGGCAGCGGCTCCAGCACCTGGGCAGCAGCGGTGTCGGCGCGCTGGGTGAAGACGTCCCAGGGCATCTCGACCGAGGCGGGGCCGCGCCGGCCCGACATCATCTCCTGGAAGGCGCGCGCGACGACCGTCGGCGCGTTGCCGGGATATTCGATTCTATCGGCCCATTTCACATAGGTGCGCAAGGTCGCGAGCTGGTCCGGCATCTCGTGCAGATGGCCGCGGCCCTTGCCCAGAAACTGAGTCGGCACCTGGCCGGTGACGCACAGCACCGGCTCGTTGCAGCCGAACGCGGTGAGCAGCGCCGCGCTGGCATTGAGCACGCCGGGACCGGGCACCACGCTGAACACGCCGGGCCTGCCGCTGGAGCGCGCATAGCCGAACGCCATGTAGCCGCAGGCCTGCTCGTGCCGTGCCCCAATCACCTTGAGCTGGGCCTGATGGAAGGCGTCGAACAGACCGTAGACCTGCGCACCGGGCAGGCCGAACACGGTATCGACGCCGTGGGCGACCAGGCCGCTTACGATCGCTTCGCCGCCGGTGAGGGTGGTCATTGCATCATTCCACTTCGATGGTTGGTCAGGCTTCGTCGACGACAAAGTTGCGCAGGCGCCCGATGCCCTCGGCCTCGACCTCGACGACGTCGCCAGGCTTCAGGTAACGCGGCGGATCGAACCGGGCGCCGGCGCCGGTCGGCGTGCCCGTGACGATGATATCGCCGGGGACGAGGGTTGCGAAGGTCGAGATATAGTTCAAGAGATAGCGGAACGGGAACGTCAGCCGGCTGGTGCGATCATCCTGCCTGAGCTCGCCGTTGACATGCGTGGTGAGCCTGATGTCCGCGATCTGCGCTTCCGTCGTGTAGGGCACCAGCCACGGGCCAAGGCTGCCGCTGGAATCAAAGTTCTTGCCCTGCGTCACGTTGAACTTGGCGTGGCGCAGCCAGTCGCGCACCGAGCCTTCGTTGCAAAGGGTCAATGCCGCGATGTGATCGAGCGCAGCGCTCTCGGGGATATGCCGGCCTTGCTTGCCGATCACCAGCACGATCTCGCCTTCATAGTCGAGCTGCGCGGAGGCGCGCGGGCGCACCAGCGGCGTGTCGTGGCCGACGAAGGAGCGAGGCGAGCGCATGAACATGCTCGGATATTTCGGCGCGTCCTGGCCATCCCGGTATTCGGCATTGCGGTCAGGATAGTTGACGCCGATGCAGATGATCTTCTCCGGCGCTGGCACCGGCGGCAGCCAGGTGATCTCGCTGAGCGCGTGGTCCGGCGTGCGGCCGGCGGCTTCTTCGGCAAAGCTTGCGAGCTTTCCGGCCGCGATCACTTCCCGCAGCGTCGGATAGTCCTTGGCATAGCGCTTGGAGAGATCGACGATGCCGCCCTCCAGGACGGCGCCGTAGCTGACATCACCATTTGCGGAATACGTGGCGAGGCGAGGGAGTCTCATCGCTTAGTCCGCCACCAGCACGTCAGCCACAAACTTCGGCTCACGCACGGCTTGACCGCTAAATGGCGAGCCCTGCTCGAACCATGAGCGCGGGGCAGGCGCGCCCCACAGCGTCTGGCGGCGCGGATCGCGCAACGACCAGCGCAGCGGCTCGTGGTCGTGATCCCCGGTGAAGTAGTCACTGGTGTAGAGCTCGAGCCGGTGTCCGTCGGGATCGCGGACATAGAGGAAGAACGCATTCGAGATGCCGTGGCGTCCGGGGCCGCGCTCGATGTTCTTGACGAAGCCCTGGGAGGCCATGACGTCGCAGAGATGGATGATGTTCATCGCCGTCGGCGTCCAATAGGCGAAATGATGCAGGCGAGGGCCCTTGCCATTGGTGATCGCAAAATCGTGGACGTTGCCCTTGCGATGCATCCAGGCGGCGGCGATGCGCCCGTTCGGTCCGTCCTCTTCGGCGTATTCAGTGAGGCGGAAGCCGAGCCGTGCGTAGAACTCGACGGTGTCCTGCACCTCGGCGGCGAAGACGTTGAAATGATCGAGCCGCTGCGGATGGCAGCCCCGATAGAGGTCGTAACGACGCAAGAGATGCGGCCGCCGGTCCATCGATGCATAGAGCTCGATCTGGAAGCCGAAGGGGTCGGTGAATTGCAGGGTGCGGCCCTGGAAGGGCTGATCGACGAAGGCGTAGCTAAGACCGTTCTCGGACAGGAACGCGGCGGCCTTGTCGAGATCTCCGTCGTTGCCGACCTTGAAGCCGAGCCTGTTACAAGCGGGCACCGCGGCCTTCCGCAGCACCAGCGAGTGATGCTGGTGCTCCTCGGCGGCACGCAAGTACACGACCTTCTCGTCGGCATCCTCGACATGGAGGCCGACAATGGTCTCGTAGAACTCGCGGCTCAGCTTCAAATCGGTCACGTCGAGCACGACATGGCTGGAGCGAATGATGTTGAACGGCGGCTCGAAGATGTGTTGCGGTACGGGCATTGGCGTTTCCCCTCGGCTCGGTCGTCATTCCAGGGCGGCTCGCAGAGCCGAACCTGGAATCTCGAGGTTCCGGATTCGCTTCGCGCTCCGGAACGACGAGGCGTTAAATTCCCAGCTTCTGAATCTTGTGCGTGCCCCGCGCCAGCGAGACGTGCTTGGTTTCCATGTAGAAGTCGAATGAGTAGTCGCCGCCGTCGCGGCCGATGCCGCTCGCTTTCATGCCGCCGAACGGCGTCGGCAGATGGCGGACGTTTTCCGAGTTCAGCCAGATCATGCCGGCCTCCAGCGCATCGGCGACCCGCAGCGCGCGGCCGACGTCGTTGGTCCAGACATAGCCGGTCAGGCCATAGCGGATGTCGTTGGCGATCTCGATCGCATCGGCCTCGTCCCTGAACGGCAGCACCGTGAGGAAGGGGCCGAACACCTCCTCCTGGGCAATCCGCATCTTGCCGTGCGCGCCGGTGACCAGCGTCGGCTCGACATAATGTCCGCCGCCCGGTCCGTCATGGACCTTGCCGCCGACCGCGATCGTCGCGCCGTCCTGGCGCGCGACGTCGAAATAGGAGCAGACCTTCGCCAGATGCCGCTCGTGGATCAGCGGCCCGATCTCGGTCGCGGGATCGAGGGGATGGCCGACCTTCAGCGCCTTCACGCGCGCGATCAGCTTCTCCGTGAACTTCTCGGCAATGCTGGCCTGAACCAAGAGGCGGCTCGACGACGTGCAGCGTTCGCCGTTGAGCGAGTAGATCATGAACACGACGGCATCGAGCGCACGGTCCAGATCGGCATCGTCGAACACGATCACCGGGTTCTTGCCGCCGAGCTCGAAATGCACGCGCTTCAGGGTCGGCGCGCCCTGCACCATGATCGCCGATCCCGTTGCGCTCTCGCCGACGAAGCCGATCGCCTTGATGGCGGGATGCTCGGTCAGCGCCTTGCCGGCTTCCTCGCCCAAGCCGTGGACGGTGTTGAGCACGCCGTCGGGAATGCCGGCCTGCTTGGCCAGCTTCGACAGCATGTCAGCCGTGACTGGCGACCATTCGGCCGGCTTGTGCACGACGGTGCAGCCGGCGGCGAGAGCGGGGGCGATCTTCCAGGTCGAGAGCATGAACGGCGTGTTCCACGGCGTGATCACGCCGACGGGGCCGATCGGCACGCGGGTCGAGATGTTCCAGTGCTCGTCACTCGGCGTGTTGAGGCCGTCTCTAGCCTCCGCGCATTTGTCGGCGAAGAAGCGGAAATTCTCGGCGGCGCGGATCGCGGCCTTGGCCATGAAGCGATAGGCCTGCCCGGTGTCGATGCATTCGAGCACCGCGATGTCCTCGGCATTGTCCTCGATGGCGTCGGCCACGCGATGCAGCAGTTTCTTCCGCATCGCCGGGCCCATGTCGCGCCAGGATTTGAAGGCGAGCGCAGCGGCCGTGGCGGCGCGGTCGATGTCCTCGGCGGTGCCGCGCGCGCCGCTCGCGCGCGTCGCGCCAACGACCGGCGACTTCGTCTCGAACGTCTCGCCGGAGGTCGAGGGAACGGTCTTGCCGTCGATCATGTGGCCGATGCCGTCGGCACGCAGCTTCTTCAAGAGCGGCGCGACGCGGTCGCGGTTGGCCTGGAACACATCGGCTTTCGGGGTGGGCTTATCCATGGGCGGCTTCCGCTTTCAGGGCGTCGTGGATGTTGTTGCGCTTCCAGCTGGTGTCCTTGTCGTTGATCTGCATGTCGAACGACAAGGCGAACTTGCTGGCGGCGAAGACGGGATCGAGATATCGGGAAAGCGCCTGGAAGACGTGTTCGCCGGCCTTCTGGCGCGTCTTGAGGTCGCGGCCCTCGCCGATGCGCAGCACCATGTCGAGAAAGCCGTAGTCCTGCCGTGCGTCCGCAATCGCATAATGCTCGCAGCGGATGGCGCGAACGCGTATGCCGCCGAGCGGGAAGATGCCGGTCTCGACCGCTGCCTTGCGCACGACTTCGCACACCAGCTTCATGTCGAGCTGGCTATCGAGATTGGCCGAATATTCGATCGTGAAATGCGGCATCGCGGTTTCACTCCCTGTCGTCTTATTGCTTTACGCGAAGTAGCAACTGACCGAGCCGTAGGCGCCATAGTCGGCCTGAATTGTGTCGCCCTTGCGGGTCTCGATCGGGCGGATGAAGGAGCCCGCAAGCACGACCTGCCCCGGCTCGAGCGCAAGGCCGAGCGGCGCGATCTTGTTGGCGAGCCAGGCGACGGCGGTCGCAGGATGATTGAGCACGCCGGCGGCGAGCCCCGTCTCTTCCAATTGGCCGTTCTTGAAGCAGAGCGCGCCGATCCAGCGCAGGTCTGCATCCAGCGGGCGGATCGGCCGTCCCCCGAGCACGATGCCGGCATTGGCCGCATTGTCGGCGATGGTGTCGAAAATCTTGCGCGTTGCTTTGGTCACGGGATCGACGCGCTCGATCCGCGTATCCAAAATCTCCAGCGCCGGCACGACGAATTCGGTGGCGTTGAGCACGTCGAACAGCGTGCAATTGGGCCCCGACAGCCGCTTGCTCATGACGAAGGCGAGCTCGGCTTCGACGCGCGTCGCAATGAAGCGCTCGGTCGGAATGATCCCGCCATCGGCGAAGAACATGTCGTCGAGCAGCACGCCGGAATCCGGCTCATCGATATCAAGTGCGCTCTGCATCGCCTTCGAGGTCAGGCCGATCTTGTGGCCTTTGACGATGCGCCCCTCCGCGATCTTGACGTCGACCCAGGCCTTCTGAATCGCGTAGGCATCGCCGATGGTGATCTCAGGGAAGTCCTGCGAGAGCTGGCGGATCTGCGTGCGGGTCTTCTCCGCCTGGTGCAGACGCTTCGCGCAAGCTTGGATATCGTCGTTGGAAAGCGCCATTCGTGATCTTACAAATTGGGGTGGCAGGAGATGCTTAACATGTTAAGTGAATGCGTCAAACACAATTTCGGCTTGCTGCACTGCAAACGTATTGCGGTTTGAAAGGGCATCATGGTGAAGAGACCGGCTGATCCAGCGAACGGAAGCGCGCCCGCCGCGCGCCAGGTGCCGATGCGCGATTTCTCGCGCTCGCTACCGATGTCGCTGCTGCGGGCCCGCGAAGCGGTGATGCGGCAGTTCCGTCCCTCGCTGCGCGAGCACGGCTTGACCGAGCAGCAATGGCGTATCCTGCGCGCGCTGGCGGCGATCGAAGCGGTCGAGGTCACGGAACTGGCGCGCACCGCCTTCCTGCTCGGACCGAGCCTGTCACGCATCCTGCGCGATCTCGAGGCGCGCAAGCTGATCGAGCGCAAGACCGCCAAGACGGATCAGCGCCGCAGCATGGTCTCGATCTCGAAAGAGGGGGTGAAGCTGATGGCCTCGGTGGCGCCGAATTCGGAGGCGATCTATGCCGAGATCACGCGACGCTTTGGCGCACGCAAACTCGCCGAATTGCAGGACATGCTAGGTGCGCTCGAACAGAGTCTTGCAGAGCTCGGCGGCGCCGAGGAGGCAAGTGCCGAGGAGTGAGAGCTGATATGCGCGTCCGGGTGCCGCGAGCCATGGACATAAACGGGGTTTTTCGCCCAAACTGCTGCCACGTTGGTGGTCGATCAGGTGCTGATTCCCGGCGATCCCGAGCGGAAAACCCGCGCTGAGCGCGCCCAGAACGGCATCCCCTTGCCGGATGACACCTGGGCGGCGATAGTGAACACGGCCCGCGAGGTCGGCGTCAGCGAGATCAGCATCCAGAGGGCGACCGCATAGGTCTTGCGCCATTGCGAGCGTAGCGCGGCGGCCCGGTTCGCGGTAACAGCGGGATTGTGCTGTCGCGGCGCTCGTCATGGTGACGATGGTCCAAATAACACGGTCCAAACAACAAAGAAGGAAGGCAACGTGGCGAACAAGGTCAAGGAAATCTGGAAGTCGGGCAAGGCCGTGGTCAACGCGTGGCTCGCAATTCCCTCCGGCTTCTCGGCCGAGATGATCGCGCAATGCGGCTTCGACAGCGTCACCGTCGACATGCAGCATGGCGTGCAGGACTATCTGTCGATGGTGCAGTGCTTCCAGGCCATGGACAAGCATCCGGTCACCCCGATGGTCCGCGTGCCCTGGAACGAGCCCGGCATCATCGGCAAGGTGCTCGACGGCGGCGCCTATGGCGTCATTTGCCCGATGGTCAACACGGCGCAGGAGGCCAGGAACCTGGTCTCCTATTCCAAATATCCGCCGCAGGGCGTGCGCTCCAACGGTCCGATCCGCGCCGGCATGTACGGCACCGCGGGCTCCTATCAGAAGACCGCGAATGCCGACACCATCCTGCTGCCGATGATGGAGACCAAGACCGCGGTCGAGAACATGGAAGCGATCCTGGACGTCGAGGGCATCGACGGCGTCTATATCGGCCCGTCCGACCTCGGCTTCTCCTACGGCCTCGAACCCAAGCTCGACCGCAGCGAGCCCGAGATCCTCGCGATCTACGAGAAGATCATCAAGGAATGCGGCAAGCGCGGCCTCAACCCCGGCATCCATTGCAGCGGCGCCGAAGGCGCAACGCGTGCCATCAACATGGGCTTCAAGCTGGTGACGCTCTCGAACGAGGTCGGCCTGATGACCACTTACGCCAAGATGCAGGTCAATGCGACCCGCAAGGATTCGGGCGGGAAGGCCTAAGCTCTCGCGAACGGCGAATGGGGAGTAGCGAATAGTGCTGCTCCCCTTTTTCCATTCGCCACTCACCACTCGCTATTCGCCTCCGAAGGAGATTCGCCATGACCATCAGCCCCGTCATCCGCCTGCATCCCGATGATGGCGTGCTGATCGCGCGCGCCAGCCTGCCGCCGGGGACGGTGGTCGCCGACGGCGTGACCACGCTCGAGCGCATTCCCTCCGGCCACAAGGTCGCGATCAAGCCGATCGCGGTGGGCGAGCCGGTCAAGCGCTACGGCCAGATCATCGGCTTTGCCACGGTGCCGATCGCGCCGGGCCAGCATGTGCACGTGCAGAATTGCGGCATGGGCGATTTCGCCAAGGACTACGCCTATTGCGCCGACGTCAAGCCGACGCCGAACTTCGACCTGCCGGCGACCTTCGAGGGCATCCGCCGCCCGGACGGCCGCGTCGCGACGCGCAACTATATCGGCATCCTCACCTCGGTGAATTGCAGCGCGCATGTCGCGAGCCTCGTCGCCGACGTCTTCAAGAAGAATCCATTCACCGGCGATAATCCGCTGGCCGACTTTCCCAATGTCGACGGCGTGGTCGCGCTGACCCACAAGACCGGCTGCGGCATGACGCAGAACGAGCCGCTGGCGCTGCTCCGCCGCACGCTCGGCGGCTACGCCCGCCACGTCAATTTCTCCCACGTCATCGTGCTTGGCCTCGGCTGTGAGGTGAACCAGATCGGCGGCCTGATGGAAGAGCAGAAGCTCGCCGGCCGCCTGCGCGCGATGGACATCCAGGAGGTCGGCGGCACCCGCAAGACGGTGGAAGCCGGTATCGCCTTCGTGCGCGAGGCGCTCGCCGACGCCAACAAGGTCACGCGCGAGTCCGTGCCCGTGAGCGAACTCACTGTCGCTCTGCAATGCGGCGGCTCGGACGGTTATTCCGGCGTATCAGCCAATCCCGCGCTTGGTGCTGCCAGCGATCTCATCGTGCGCCACGGCGGCACCGTGATCCTGTCGGAGACGCCGGAGACCTACGGCGCCGAACATCTGCTGACGCGCCGTGCCGTCAGCCGCGAGGTCGGCGAGAAGCTGGTCGATCTCATGCGCTGGTGGGACGAGTACACGACGCGCGAAGGCGCCGAGATGAATGCCAATCCGAGCCCCGGCAACAAGGCCGGCGGTCTCACCACCATTCTGGAGAAGTCGCTCGGCGCGATGGCGAAGGCCGGCACCACCAACCTCGTCGAGGTGCTGCGCTACGCCGAGCCCATCACCAAGAAGGGTTTTGTCTTCATGGACACGCCCGGCTACGACCCGGTCGCAGCAACCGGGCAGGTGGCGGGCGGCGCCAATCTCGTCTGCTTCACCACGGGCCGCGGCAGCGTGTTCGGCTGCAAGCCGGCGCCCTCGATCAAGCTCGCCACCAACACGCCCATGTACAAGCGCATGGAAGAGGACATGGACGTCAATTGCGGCACCATCCTCGAAGGCGAGGAAAGCGTCGAGCAATGCGGCCAGCGCATCTTCGAACTCATCCTCAAGACCGCCTCGGGTCAGCCGACCAAGAGCGAGAGCTTCGATTTCGGCGGCGCCGAGTTCGCGCCATGGGTGCTGGGCGCGACGATGTAGTCGCAGCGCGGACGCAATCGCGACGCAGTCGCAACTGAATCGTCTGAAGCAATGCGCCCGAGCGATAAGTGCAACGCGCGTAGTTGCGTGACATGCAGTGATCGTTCGCTAAGTAATGATACGGAGGCGCGCATCTCGTCCAGAGGTTCCCGGACTTACACCTGATTAACACTGTTGCCGTAGACAGGTGTGATGCGGCTCCACAGCGTGGTGGTGCCGGCCTTTGTCTAGGGATCAAAACGATGCAAGCGATACGTCCTACTGGGGTGGAAAATCTCCTCGGTGAGGAGGAGCTCATCGTATCGAAGACCGATCTCAAAGGCCGCATCACCTACGCCAACGACGTCTTTCTCCGCATGGCGAAATACCCCTGGAAGGAGCTGATGGGCGCGCCCCACAGCCTGATCCGCCATCCGGATATGCCACGCTGCGTCTTCAAGCTGCTGTGGGATACGCTCCAGGCCAAGCAGGAAATCTTCGCCTACGTCGTCAATCTTGCCGGGGATGGCAGCCACTATTGGGTGTTCGCCCATGTCACCCCGACGCTGGACGATCGCGGCAACATCATCGGCTATCATTCCAATCGACGCAGGCCCGATCCGGCGCCGGTCGAGCGCATCAAGCCGATCTATAAAGCGCTCTGCGCGGAAGAGGCGCGCCACGCCAATGCCAGGGACGGCATGCGTGCGAGCTTCGACGTGATGGTCGCTCTGCTCAAGCAAAACGGTGTTGCTTACGATGAATTTGTGCTCTCTCTCTAAGGCGCAGGGAGCGACCGCGCTCGCGTGTCTTCTCGTCACTATCGCGTTCGTCGCCTCGCTCCTCGGCTGGAGCGGAATCATCAGTGGAGCGCCGCTCGGCGCTGCGATCCTGCTGCTCGGCTGCGGCCTCTGGTGCCAGCATCGCGCGGCGGTGGCCGTCGATGAAGTGGCCGATGTGTGCCGCAAGGCGGCGCGCGGCGATCTCGAAGCGCGTATTCTGAGCGAGCGGCAGGCGGGGCGAATCGGCGCCGTCCAGAAGTCGGTCAACGACATGCTCGACATCACTGATGCCTTCGTCCGCGAGGCTTCGGCATCGATGGACTATGCCAGCCGCGGCAAGTATTTCCGCAAGATCCTCGCGCGCGGATTGCCCGGCTCGTTCCGCCGCTCGGCCAGCGTGATCAATGCCGGCACCGACAGTCTCGGCCGTCGCGTGGTCGAGATCGCCGGCCTGGCAAACCAGTTCGGCACGCATCTCGACGAAGTCGCAGGCAGCCTCATGAGCGCCGCGACTGATCTGGAATCCGACGCCGGCCAGATGGCGGCTGCGGCGGAGATCACGAACCGCCAGACGTCCGGCATGCGCAGCGCGTCCGATCAGGCCTCGGGCAATGTTGCGACGGTGGCGAGCGCCGCGGAGCAGCTCGCATCCTCGATCGCGGAGATCAGCCGCCAGGTGGCGGGATCGACCAACAGCACCAGTCGCGCCGTCAATGAGGCCAATCGCGCCGGCAGCGAGATCCGCGTCCTTGCGGAGGCCGCGCTGCGGATCGGCGACGTCGTCAAGCTGATCAGCGAGATCGCCGAGCAGACCAACCTGCTGGCGCTCAACGCCACGATCGAGGCGGCGCGGGCAGGCGAGGCCGGCCGCGGCTTCGCGGTAGTGGCTTCCGAGGTCAAGAGCCTCGCCAACCAGACCGCGAAGGCCACTGAAGAGATCAGCGCGAAGGTCGGCGAGATGCAGCAATCGACGACCAACTCGGTCGCGGCCGTCGAGGCGATCGCGCAGACCATCGGGGAGATCAACGGGATCACCGCCGCGATTGCGGCCTCCATCGAGCAGCAGGGATCCGCGACCCGCGAGATCGCCCGCAACGTCCAGGAAGCCTCGGCCGGCACCTCGCAGGTCTCCTCCAACGTGTCAGGCATCAGCGAAGCCGCCGCCGACACCGGCCGCGTGGCCAGCCGCGTCAACAGCGCCTCCGAACGCGTCCACGGCGAAGTCGAGACACTGAGGCGCGAAGTGACGCAGTTTTTGCAGCGGCTGACGTCTGCGGCGTAGGGCGCGATAGCGGCGAGATGGGGCGGGCTCTATCCGCTTGCTCGGAATCGTAGGGTGGGCAAAGGCGCACTTGCGCCGTGCCCACCATCTTCCCGATTAAAAGCGCAGGTGGTGGGCACGCTTCGCTTTGCCCACCCTTGTATTAGGGCGATCGATTATATTGAGCCGTTCCGTGAGGAATGGCCCAGCCCGTGTGGCCGCCCGAGCTGGGTCGCCGTTCGATCGGATCGGAGCCCACCGAAGCCTTGAGGGCTGTCAGACGTAGCAAGATCGCGATCGGCACTTCATCGGGACCCGAATGGTTGAACGAACTTTAGGTTCGCATAACAAGGGAGGGATCGACGAAGATGGCCAAGCATACCACGATCTGTGCCGGGATCGATACCGGCAAGCGGAAGCTCGATGTGGCGATCGATGGCAGCAGCAAGCAGTTGCAGGTGGAGAACACGGCAGAAGGCCATGAGGCTTTGCTGACGTGGCTGCGACAGCATCGCGTCAAGCGCATCGGCATCGAGGCGAGCGGCGGTTACGAACAGCCTGTCGTCGCCGAACTGCGACGCAAGGGGTTTGTGGTTGTGGTGTTTCAGCCGGCTCAGGTCCGAGCCTATGCCAAATTCCATTTACAGCGGGCCAAGAACGACAAGATCGATGCCGCTATCATCGCCGCCTGCACCGCAGCGGTGCGGAAGATCCATGCCGCTCCCGATCCTCGGTTGCTGCCGTTCGCCG
>NZ_JALBGZ010000999.1:0-1776 GCF_023006515.1 Bradyrhizobium sp. PRIMUS42 | reverse complement strand
AAAGCCGCGCGCGAGAGCCGCGGCTACACGCAAGGCCAGCTCGCCGAGCGCCTCAGCGTCACGCCGGCCTTCGTGGCATCGGCCGAGCAGGGCGAGGCGGACATTCCGCTGTACCAGCTGATGCACATCGCCGATTTGCTGATGGTCGGTCTCGACGGGCTCGTTGCGGGTCCTGTGCCAGAGGGCGTCGACGCGGCGTAAGGTTCGTAGCCTTCGTGGCCCGGATGGAGCGAAGCGCAATCCGGGATGTTACAACAAGGCACACTGGTCCCGGATTTCGCCGCGCTCCTTCCGGGCTACGCTCTCCCCGTCATTGCGAGCGCAGCGAAGCAATCCAGGCTGCCGCCGCGGAAAACATTTCTGGATTGCTTCGCTGCGTTCGCAATGACGGTGGAGAGGCAACCAAAGCCGTCATCGGTCATCCCCGCAAAGTCGCGCGAAATTCGCTTGCCTTGCCACGCGTCCTTTTGCACTCTTCGCGCGAAGGAGACCAATGCATGACAAAAATGACCGTCGCCTGTGCACTCGGAACCGCCCTCGTGCTGTGCAGCCTTGCAACATCAGGCGCCGAAGCCCGCACGCGGAAAGCCGTCGTCGTTCGCGCACCGCAAGAGCGGCTCATCGTCACTGCACCCGTGCTGAGACCGACGCCGTGGGATTACAACATCGTTCCACGCTATCGTTATCGCCCGGAGGATGACCGGGTCGATCCCTACGGCCCGCCGCTGGTGCCGTCATACGTGCGCTATGAAGGATGGCGCTGGCCGTATTGGTGGTGAGGTCCTCCATCCGGTACGCGGACAAGTTGAAGTTTGATGGCTCGTCATCCCTGCGTGCGGAGTTGACGATCAGGAAAAAATGGCAAAGTGGAGACTGTCAAGAGTACATCGAGGTAGATCGACACTTATCCCCGTAATAAACCCAATGCTGTTTGGGGTTCTGGGCGCGTATCGGGAGGATAAGTCATGGCAAGTGTCGAACAATTGCACAGACGGGACGGAGTGAATTTGGTCCAACTCGAAGCGGACATCACGTCGATCCGGTCGGGGAGCTCCATTACTTCAATCAATCTGCCTGATTACGTCGAGCACACCGCGGGCGTGTCGCGCGTCGGTGCGCTCAGCGCGGAAGCGGTCGTTCGCGACTATGAGTCCGCTGCAAAAGAGATCGAGGCCATGGGAACCGAGTTGATCGACGCGGCGCAAAAATGCGAGGCGCTGACGGCCCAGGTTCATGATGCGATCGCCTTCATGCGAGAAACGGCGGCGGGGTATC
The DNA here is from genome assembly GCF_023006515.1 of Bradyrhizobium sp. PRIMUS42. Taxonomy (NCBI): domain Bacteria; kingdom Pseudomonadati; phylum Pseudomonadota; class Alphaproteobacteria; order Hyphomicrobiales; family Nitrobacteraceae; genus Bradyrhizobium; species Bradyrhizobium sp. PRIMUS42. The sequence continues at coordinate 501 of NZ_JALBGZ010000999.1, read as the reverse complement.
GTGAAGAGGGACGGAAGATCTTCAAGCGCATCGAAGAATGCGCGCTGTTCACCGAAGACGTGCGCAAGACCTGCGAACAGGTCAAACGCAGAATGGCTGAAGTCTCGGTTGGCCCATCTTCCGATGAGGAGCTTGCGCCGCAAGAGCCCGAGCTGACGGGGATCGCGGCCGAGGTGACGATGAGCGAGATACGGTGAGCGAGCGTAGAGCGTAGCTGGTTGATAGGCCGGACGAGCGGAGCGATATAGGCGGGGCTTTGCTGCCGAAGCATTCCCCCCGGATGTCGCTTCCGCCTTCGCTCTTCGAGCTACGGCGGACAAGTCGCTCGTCCGGCTACGCTCGTTTGCCAACCGCCGTCATCCGCTCGCGCGTGCGAGAAACAAGTCCGCGCCTTGCGAACTCACCAATCCGGATCGCCGTAATAAGGGTCCGCCATATAGGGCGGCGGCATCCAGGGGCCTCGCGGGGGCGGCCTCGGCCGCCGTGGCGCGGCGTCTGGTA
>NZ_JALBGZ010000998.1:0-1781 GCF_023006515.1 Bradyrhizobium sp. PRIMUS42 | reverse complement strand
CGCGCAGCTTGCCGGCCTTGACCAGCGGCACGGCGGAGAGCGGATCGAAAACCGCCAGCACCTCCTGCGCGAGGAGGCCGACCTCGGCGGCGGAACCGCCGCGATAGGGCACGTGTATCATCTTGATCCCGGCCTTCTGGCTGAGCAACTCCATGGCGAGATGGGCAAGGTTGCCGTTGCCGCCCGAGCCGTAAGCCAGTGCACCGGGCGCGGCCCTCGCAGCGGCGACGAGATCGGCCACGGTCTTGATATCAGCCGTATTGGGATTCTCCGGATTGACCACGAGCACGAGCGGCGCCGACACGACGGTGGTGAGCGGCGCGAAGTCGCCTTGCGGATCGTAGCGGATGTCCTTGAGCAGCGTCTTGTTGAGCGTGATGGTGGACGAGTTGCAGGCGAGCATCGTGTAGCCGTCCGCATCCGCGCGCGCGACGCCTTCGGCGGCGATCATGCCGTTGGCGCCGGCGCGGTTCTCGACAACGAAGGGCTGCCCGAGCTTGCTGCTCAGGCGATCACCGATGATGCGCGCGACGACATCGACCGGACCGCCGGCGCTGAAGCCGACCATGACCTTGACCGGCCGCACCGGATATTTCTGCGCCACGGCCTGCGTCGACAGCGCAGAGGCGCACAGTCCGGCGATGATCGCCAGCAGGCGGGCGGTTCGTTGCATTGGTTCTCTCCCCGGACCTCACGGCGCCGCTTGTGCAGGCTTGTTGGCGCGACGCATCCGAAGATCATGAATAGCGGTCACGCCGGATTTCGCAATCGCGTTTGGGCACCGGCATTCCGCCGCACGGCACGTGCGCGCCGCATCCAAGCAAAAAATGCGAAAACAACCCCATGCACAGTAGACCGCCCTTGTCGAAACAAGGACTTACGGGAGGGCCGCGAGCTTCGGATGGCACGAAATCGATTTTGTGTCGTCGGGCAAAACAGGGGTATAGTGGCATCATCGCGACAACCGTGAGCGCCCGGCCCGACCGGCCACAGGCGCCTCGTTCAATCGCGCATACCCCTCATTGACATCTGAAAATCGCAACCGCCGCACGGCAGCGGCACGGGTCGGCCTCGCCCTCGCGAGTCCGCTCGCCCCTACCGTGGGCCCAAGGAGATATCGACATGACGACAACCCTGACACGCAACAGCACGACGCCCGTCGCCAGGTATGACGGCAGCAGGGCCAGCCCGCGGATCAAGCTCACCCGACAACGCATCGTGATCGAGCATCCCGACGCGCAGGCCGGCGAACAACTGATGGGCGAGGCGCTCGGCGCGGTCGACCGCGACGCGCTGCATGGCATCCTCAAGCAATTGATGAAAGCCAGCGTGATCCTGAAGAAACCCGACGAGGACAATCTCGCCTTCATGATCTCGATGATGAAGGGCATCGCGCCCAGGGATTCCCTCGAGGCCATGCTGACCGCACAGATGGTGTCCGTTCACGTCGCCACAATGCGTTCTGCCTGCCGGCTCGCCTTCACCGAGAACCTCTCGCAGCAGGAAGGCATCTCACGCACATTGACCCGGCTGGCCCGCACCTTCTCGGCCCAGATGGAAGCCCTCAACCGCCACCGAGGCAACGGCGAGCGTCCGATCACCGTGCAGAATCTGTCGGTGCAGGACGGCGGCCGCGCGATCGTGGGGAATGTCACGCAACAGGCGAATCTGATCGCTGCCGAACCGGCCACCGCGACAGGCGCGGGACTGGTCCCTTCCCGCGAAGCCGGCGAACACGACCGGGCCGAAGCCACGCGCGGCAGCCCCGCATGAGTGCCAAT
>NZ_JALBGZ010000997.1:0-1783 GCF_023006515.1 Bradyrhizobium sp. PRIMUS42 | reverse complement strand
CGGCGCGCTGCCGCCGGTGGTGGCCTGGGCCGCTGTGACGGGCACCGTCGACGTCGAGCCGCTGCTGCTGTTCGCCATCATCTTTTTCTGGACGCCGCCGCACTTCTGGGCGCTGGCGCTGTTCCGCTCCGACGACTATGCGCGCGCGGGCATTCCGATGCTGCCCAACGTCGCCGGTCCCGATGCGACGCGCCTGCAGATCCTGCTCTACACCATCGTGCTGATCGCGGTCGCCGCCGCGCCCTGGGCGCTCGGCTATTTCGACGCCGTCTACGGCATCGTTTCGCTGATCCTGGGGGCCGGCATGCTGGCGCTCGCGATCAACGTCTATGTGCGCCGCGAGCGCAGCCAATCGCTGCGCGCGACCCGCAAGCTGTTTGCCTTCTCGATCCTCTATCTGTTCGCGCTGTTCGCGACCCTGCTGGCCGAGGTCGTGTTCCGGGCACTGGCTCCGATGGTTGGGGGCGCATGATCACAGCGATGGCCGACAAACCTGAGACAGACGGAATCGTCCTCACCGAGGCGCAGAAGAAGAGCCGTCGTCAGCGCTCCATTGCCATCGCTTTGGCGCTCGGCGTGCTCGTGGTGCTGTTCTTCGCCGTCACCATGGTCAAGGGACCGGCAGTTCTCGTGCGGCCGATGTAGGAAACATGGATCACGAGCCGACCATATCGCGGGATCAGAGCCGGACGGCCAGCAAGGGGCGTGGGCCTTTTAGGGGCCTTGGCCGCGACGCGCTGGTCGCCTCGATCTGCGGCGGCGTGGTCGCGCTGATGGTCGGTGCCTCCTACGCGGCGGTGCCGTTCTACAACTGGTTTTGTCGTGCCACCGGTTTCAACGGCACGACCCAGGTTGCGACCTCCGCGCCGGCCACCGGTCCGATCGCGCGGAAGATCTCGGTGCGCTTCGATTCCAATGTCGCGCCCGGGCTGCCCTGGAAATTCGAGCCGGAGCAGAACGAGATCGAGGTCAATATCGGTCAGGTCACGACCGTCTTCTACACCGTGACCAACCAGGCCGCGCGCACCACGGCCGGGCAGGCTGCCTACAATGTCGCCCCGCTGACGGTCGGCTCCTATTTCCAGAAGATCAACTGCTTCTGCTTCACCGAGCAGACCATGGCGCCCGGCGAGAAGCGCGAGATGCCGGTCGTGTTCTACGTCGATCCCTCGATCGCCAGCGACCACGAGAACGACGGGCTGAACACGATCACGCTGTCCTACACCTTCTATCCGGTGAAGGATCCGGTGGTGAAACCGCTGGCATCGGGCGAAGACGACAAACGCAAGGGAAATCTCTGATCGCCGGGCTCGCGCTCGGGAGGTCGGAAACGAGGGGATAAGTGCCCTGATAGGCACGGGATTGAGGAGAGAGACCGCAAATGGCAACGGCGCACACCAAGCATCACGACTATCATCTGGTCGATCCCTCTCCGTGGCCGGCGGTCGGTTCGCTCTCGGCCTTCATCATGGCGGTCGGCGCGATCGCCTGGATGCACCACATGTTCTCGGCCGCGCCGATCGTGTTCGGCGTTGGCACCGTGGGCGTGCTCTACACCATGGCGAGCTGGTGGGGCGACGTGATCAAGGAAGCCCAGTACAAGGGCGACCACACCCGCGTCGTGCAGCTGCATCACCGCTACGGCATGATCCTGTTCATCGCCTCCGAGGTGATGTTCTTCGTCGCCTGGTTCTGGGCCTATTTCAACGCGGCGCTGTTTCCGGCCGACGCCGTCCACGCCACCCGCGACGCCGTGTTCGGCTGCGGCCTCGGCACTGCGGCC
>NZ_JALBGZ010000996.1:0-1784 GCF_023006515.1 Bradyrhizobium sp. PRIMUS42 | reverse complement strand
CTCGCGCCGATCGTGGCGACCGTCCGTTCCGCCGCCGCGAGGAGGGCGATGCCCCGCGCCGCGATTTCAGCGACCGTCCGAAATTCAAGCGCGACGACCGTGGTGGTGAGGGGCGTGGCGAGCGCAGCTTCAAGCCGCGTGGCGACCGTCCCTTCAAGCCGCGTGAAGACCGTCCGTTCTCCGATCGCTCCTCGCGCGATGGCGAGAAGCGGCCGTTCAAGCCGCGCGGTGACCGTCCTTCCTATGGCCGCGACGACCGTCCGCCGCGCAGCCGGGATCGTGACGATTCCCGTCCCGCCGGCCGGTCCGGCGACACGAAGTTCGGCGACAAGCGCCCTTACGCGCCGCGCGGCGACCGTCCGGAGCGCAAGTTCGACGGCGAGCGGAAGTTTTCGCGAGGCGGGCCGGATCGCGGGCCGCGTGAGGATCGTGGCGAGCGCAGCTTCAAGCCGCGCGGCGACCGTCCGAATTTCGATCGCGGTGATCGTGCGCCGCGCGGTGATCGCCCGGAGCGCAAATTCGGCGGCGAGCGAAAGTTTTCGCGTGGTGCACCGGATCGTGGGCCGCGCAAGGATTTTGGTGGCCGCGACCGCGGCGAGGACAAGCCCTGGCAGAAGCGCGACGACCGTCGCGATGGTGGCCGCGGCGAAGACCGTCCGCGCTTTTCGCGCTCGCGCGACGACCGTCCGTCGGGTGATCGTCCGTTCCGTGACCGTCCGAAATTCGATCGTCCGCGCGAACGCTCCGAAGGCCGTTCCGATTGGCACGAGCATCCGCGCAGCGAGGGCCGTTTCGGTGATCGTCCGCGCCGTGAAAACGAGGACGATAGCAGGATCTTCGAGAAACGCCCCGCCTTCGGTGGCCGCGGCGCCTATCGCGAGCGCGACCGTGATTTTGACCGGCGGCCGCGCCGGGAAGAAGAGTCGAAGCCGAAGAAGGCCGGCGAGCGCATCGCCAAGGCGCTGGCGCGTGCGGGGCTTGCCTCGCGCCGCGACGCCGAGGAAATGGTCACGCAGGGCCGCGTCACCGTCAACGGTCGTGTCATCAACTCGCCCGCGCTCGACATCACCAAGAACGACGTCGTCCTGGTCGACGGCAAGCCGTTGCCGGAGCGCGAGCGCACGCGGCTGTTCCTCTATCACAAGCCGCGCGGGCTGATGACCACACATGACGACCCCGAGGGGCGTCCGACCGTGTTCGACAATCTGCCGGAAGGCCTGCCGCGGCTGATCAGCGTCGGGCGGCTCGACTTCAACACCGAGGGCCTGCTGCTGCTCACCAATGACGGCGGGCTCGCGCGCACGCTCGAGCTCCCCGATACCGGCTGGCTGCGCCGCTACCGCGTTCGCGCCCATGGCGACGTCACCCAGGCGCAGCTCGACGAGCTCAAAAATGGCATCGAGGTCGAGGGCGTAAAATACGGTCCGATCGAAGCGACGCTGGAGCGCGACCAGGGCGCCAATGTCTGGCTGGTGTTTGCGATCCGCGAGGGCAAGAATCGTGAGGTGCGCAATGTCTGCGCCCATCTCGGGCTCGAGGTGAACCGGCTGATCCGTGTGTCCTACGGTCCGTTCCAGCTCGGCGAGGTCCCCGAAGGCCAGGTCGAGGAGATCAAGTCGCGGGTGCTGCGCGACCAACTCGGCGACAAGGTGATCGAGAAGGCGGGGGCGCAGTTCGACGTGCCGCAGAAGTCCGCTTCAAGCGACGACGATGCGCCGCGCGAGACGAAGCCCGTCAGCAAGCGCGGCGTGATCAACGACCGCAAGGGCCGCCGCGTGCTGGTG
>NZ_JALBGZ010000995.1:0-1786 GCF_023006515.1 Bradyrhizobium sp. PRIMUS42 | reverse complement strand
CGTCGTCCGCGGTAACGGGCTTGCCGTCGTGCCATTTGGCCTGCGGCCGCAAGCGGTAAGTCACGTAGGAGAAGTCATCCGGATGGCTGACGGCCTCGGCCAGCGCGCCATTCTCACCGCGGAGCGAACCGCGCTGAACTTCGTCGGCCGCCTGTCGGGCGTTGCCACGCTCACGGCGGATTATGTTGCGCGCACCGAAGGCACGAGAATGCGCATCTGCTGCACGCGCAAGACCACGCCGGGGCTAAGGGCGCTGGAGAAATACGCGGTGCGGTGCGGCGGCGGCTTCAATCACCGCTTCGGCCTCGACGACGCGATCCTGATCAAGGACAACCACATCGCGGTCGCCGGCGGCGTCAGTGCGGTGCTGGAGCGCGCCCGCGCCCATGCCGGCCATCTCGTCAAGATCGAGATCGAGGTCGACACGTTGGCGCAACTGCGCGAGGTGCTCGACACCGGGCTGGCCGACGCCGTGCTGCTCGACAACATGGACCTTGCGACATTGCGGGAAGCGGTCCGGATCAACGAGGGGCGCCTCAAGCTGGAGGCGTCCGGCGGCGTCACGCTGGACTCGATCGCCGCGATCGCGGCGACCGGCGTCGACTACGCCTCGGCCGGCGCCCTGACCCATTCGGCGCCGAACTTCGACTGCGCGTTGGATATCGAGGCGTGAGGCCACTGCTCTTCGCCCAGGGCGGCCGCACCTCTCCCGCTTGCGGGGGAGGTCGGCGCAAAGCGCCGGGTGGGGGCTCTCTCCACACGGGGGTTCTCGCCTGCGGAAACACCCCCTCCCCAACCCTCCCCCGCAAGCGGGAGAGGGAGCGCACCTTCACTGCGGCGACGATTGATTGCCTCAGCGCCGCTCAGTATTGCCCATTTCCGCGGAGCTCTTGGCTTCCTGCGCGAGCTCGGCGGAGAGCGCCGCGGTCTGCGCGGGCGTGCCCCAGCTCGGCACCTCGCTGCCGTCGCCCCAGGCGCGCGGGCGGTAGAAGGTGTGCACGCCGGTCTTGTACATCTTCTTCATCTCGGCGACCCAGGACGGACGCACCCAATAGGCGTGATAATGCGTGGATTTACCGACCTCGGGCAGCCAGATCTGGCCGTCGAGCGTGGCCTTCGCGATCTTCTTGGCGCGCTCCCACATCTCGGGCTCGCGGATCACGTCGGCATTGTTGTCGCAGGCAAACGTGAACTGGCAGGCGAGATGACGGTGCTTGTTCTGATAGACCGCTCCGCACACCGTATCCGGATATTTGCCGGAGAAGACGCGGTTCATCACGACTTGCGCGACCGCCATCTGGCCGCGGACGGCCTCGCCGCGGGACTCGAAATAGACCGCTTCCGCGAGGCACTTCTCGGACTTCGCGCGCGACTTGTCGTCGAGCGCGAGCCGTTCCGCCGGTGATCTGGTGCGCTGGTTGTCGGCGTTGACCTCGCCCTTCGGCGCGACGCTCTCGCCGCTCTCGATGTCCTTGGCAATGTCCACTGTGGGCGGCGACAGCGAGGCTGTCACCTTCATGTCGGGGTCGGGCATCACGATCAGCGGCTCGGCGCCGGGCTGCCAGCTCTCGATGCTCTCGAGATTGCCGCCGAGCGAGGAGCTGCCGAAGAACAGGTTCGAGGTCTTCACGCGGAACGGATCGCGCGCCGGTGCAGCCGGAACAGTCGCTTGCTTCAGCGCTTCGAGCGGCTGGACCGCGAACGCGCGCGCAGTGTCGCTGGCCTGCGGTGGATTGGCATATTGCGGCAGCGGCGGCGCCCGCAGTGCTTCCTGGAGCTCGGGGTC
>NZ_JALBGZ010000994.1:0-1801 GCF_023006515.1 Bradyrhizobium sp. PRIMUS42 | reverse complement strand
GCGGAAACGATGGCGCGCGATCGCCAGCGCCGCCGGCACCGCGAACAGCAGCGCCACCAAGGACGACAGCGCGCCGAGCCCGAGGCTGACCCAGAAGGCGTGGATGAATTCAGGATAGTTGGCGATGGTCCTGAACCAGCGCAGCGAGAAGCCGTTGGTCGGCAGCGACAGAAAACCCTCTGGCGTGAAGGCGACGAGGCAGACCACCAGGATCGGCGCCACCATGACGATGACGAAGATGGCGTGGAAGATCAACGCCAGCGGACTGTTCCGTCTCATCGGAACACCTCCGCATAGCGGCGCTCGATCAGCGCGTTGCTGCCGACGACAATCAGCACCAGTGCGACCAGCAGCAGCGTCGCTACGGCCGCGCCGAGCGGCCAGTTCAGCGTGTTGAGGAATTCGTCATAGGCGAGCGTCGCCGCGACCTTGAGCCGGCGGCCGCCGATGATCGCCGGCGTCGCAAAGGCGCTGGCCGAGAGCGAGAACACGATGATCGCGCCAGACAGCACGCCCGGCATGATCTGCGGCATGATGATGCGGCGAATGATGGTGGCGGGACCGGCACCGAGCGACATCGCGGCATTCTCGATCTGCGGATCCAGGCGCTGCAGCGCCGCCCACACCGAGAGCACCATGAACGGCATCATCACATGCGCGAGCGCGACGACCATGCCGGTTTCGGTGAACATGAAGGGAATGGGGGATCGGATCACCCCGAGCGACATCAAGAGCTTGTTGACGAGCCCGTTGTTGCCGCCGAACAGCAGCGCCCAGCCGAGCGTCCGCGCCACCACGGAGATCAAGAGCGGCCCGAGAATGATCAGCAGGAAGAAGCTCTTCCAGCGGCCGCTCATGCGGTTGAGGATGTAGGCTTCGGGCGCGCCGAGCAGCGCGGTGAGCAGCGTGGTCAGGATCGCGATTCGAAACGTCCGCCAGAACATTTCCGCGTAATAGGGATCGGTCGCGATCTCGTGCCAGTTCTTGAGGATGAAGACCGGCTCGATGCCCTTGTACTGGCCCCAATCGTGGAACGACAGCATCACGGTCATCGCCAGCGGGATCAGCAGCACGCCCACGAACAGCAACAGGGCGGGCGCCGTCAGCGCCCATGGCGCACGGGCGTTACGTTCCTCGGTCGCGGCGCTCATGTGGCCGGCCTCGCACGCACGCTCATGTCCTCGGGCCGCCAGGTGAGACGAACCGCCGCGCCCTCGATCGGCTGCGCTGTGCCGTCGTTCTGCCGGATCACGATCGCCGGGCCGCATTCGCTCTCGCACTGGAATAGCCAGTGGTTGCCCTGGAAGATGCGCGTGACGATTTTCGCGCCGAGGCCCGCATCGCCAAAGCCGATGCGCTCGGGGCGGATGCTGACGGTCACGGGACCGTTGAGGCCAGCGGGCGCGGGCACGCTCCAGGAACCCGCCATCAATTGCGCCGGCGCGACGCTCCGGTCGATCGCCCCGGCAAAATCGTTGGTCTTGCCGAGGAACTGCGAGACGAAGGCCGAGGCCGGCTTCTCATAAGTGTCCTGCGGCGAACCGATCTGCTCGATGCGGCCCTGGCTCATCACCACGATGCGGTCCGACAGCGACATCGCCTCGTTCTGATCGTGGGTGACCAGGATCGTGGTGGTGCCGATGGTGCGCTGGATCTGGCGCAGCTCGATCTGCATCTCCTCGCGCAGTTTTGCATCGAGGTTCGACAGCGGCTCGTCGAGCAGCAGCACGCTCGGCTTGATCACCAGCGCGCGCGCCAGCGCCACGCGCTGCTGTTGTCCGCCGGACATGCGGCGCGGATG
>NZ_JALBGZ010000993.1:0-1802 GCF_023006515.1 Bradyrhizobium sp. PRIMUS42 | reverse complement strand
CGCCGTGATCCCACCGACACCGACGGGACCCGCCAGCGCGCCCCCGCTCCGCGCATCACGCCGGTGGATACGACCGGCGCCGGCGATACCTTTGTCGGCGCGTTTGCGGCCATGCTCGGCGAAGGCATGTCGCTGCAACGCGCGCTCGAGGTGAGCTGCGAAGCCGCCGCATTGAAATGCCTCAAAGCCGGCGCCCAGACCGGCATGCCTATGCGCAGTGCGATAGGTTCCCTCGCCTAGCACGGATCGCCCACATCGCTGGTCACGGCTAAACTCTCCCGATTCGTGGAGACTGCCCTTGGCCTTCCTCTTCGTCCTCACCGTCGGCCTCATCGCCGGCACCATCTCAGGCATCGTCGGCACGGGATCGTCGATCATGCTGATGCCGGTGCTGGTCTATGCCTATGGGCCGAAGGAGGCCGTGCCGATCATGGCGGTGGCCTCCGTCATGGCGAATTTTTCACGCATCCTGGCCTGGTGGCGCGAGGTCGACTGGCGAGCTTGCGCGGCCTATTCGGTGACGGGCATTCCGGCCGCAGCGCTCGGCGCGCGCACGCTGCTGGCGCTGCCCTCGCGTGCCGTCGATCTCGCCATCGGCCTTTTCCTGATCGCGATGGTGCCAGTGCGGCACTTCCTGGCGCGGCACGACCTCAAAGCCAATCTCTGGCACCTCGCCATCGGCGGCGCAATCATCGGCTATCTCACCGGCATCGTGGTCTCGACCGGCCCGCTCAGCGTGCCGCTATTCCTGTTCTATGGGCTCAGCAAGGGCGCCTTCCTCGCCACCGAAGCGGCCTCGTCGTTGGGGCTTTATCTCAGCAAGTCGGTGACGTTCGAACGCTTCGGGGCGCTGACTGCCGATGTCGCCCTGAAGGGATTGATCGCGGGTTCGTCTCTGATGGTTGGCGCCTTCGTCGCCAAGCGCTTCGTGCTGCACCTGAAGCCGGAGATGTTTCGCCTGCTGATGGACGGCATCATGCTGGCGGCCGGCTTGACGATGCTGTTGAACGCATTCTGACTGCCCCCTCCGAGACATACCGCCGAGCAAAGGACCCGCATGCGCAACGTTCCCATGATCGCCGCCGCCGGAATCGTCCTCTTCGCAACATCGCCAGTGTTCGCCGCGGAGCCGTTCGACGGCTTGTGGGCGTCGACGAAAAAGGATTGCCGGGACAATGACGGCCCGGACAGCAAGACGATGATCGACCTGGACAACGTGATCAAGGGCAAGCCGGCCCCGCTGGTCGATCGCTACGAAAACCACTGCCGCATCGACCGCAAGACGCCGGCCGGTAACGGCCTCGTGCTGTCCGCCACCTGCTTCGAGTTCTGGGACGATTACACCAAGGGCGTGAACGGCAGTAAGGTCACGATCAAGCTGGCGCCGGGCGCGAACGGCACGATCAAGATCGACGGGAAGTCCTACCTGCTTTGCAAGCGCAAGGACGAGTTGCAGAAAGCGCGGTAGCGAGGAACGCTTCGCACCCCCATCTCCGATCGTGCTAAGCACCTGCACAGGGCAACGACTCAACACATCCATGGCCAAGAACACCCTCTCCTTCGTCTGCCAGAACTGCGGCGCGGCCTATAACCGCTGGCAGGGCAAGTGCGAGTCCTGCGGCGAGTGGAATACGCTTGCCGAGGAGGACACCAGCGGCAGCGTGCCGGTGTCGATCCGCTCCAAGCGCAAGGGGCGAACGTTCGCGCTGGAGAGCCTCGCCGGAAAGAGCCCGGACGCGCCGCGCCTGTCCTCGGGAATGAGCGAGCTCGACCGCGTCACCGGCGGCGGCTTCGTCCGCGGC
>NZ_JALBGZ010000992.1:0-1808 GCF_023006515.1 Bradyrhizobium sp. PRIMUS42 | reverse complement strand
GACGTGGTGCCGACCCCGACCGAGATCGACCGCGCCCTGAACAAGCTCGAATCGGCGGCACGCGAGCGCGGCGCGGCTGTCGGCACCGCCTCCGCCCTGCCCGTCTCGATCGACCGCATCGGCGCATGGACCAAGACATTGGGCGACCGGGGTATTCTTTTGGTGCCATTGACAACCGCGATGCTGAAATCAAAATCCAGCTAAATCAACGGATTGGTACGGCACGGGTCCTCGCGGGGCCATTCGCGCCCTACCAACAGCATGCGAGAGGTCTGGCGGAATGGCGCGTTACGAGGATCTGCCCTACCGGACCTGCGTCGGAGTGATGCTGATCAACACGAAAGGCCTGGTGTTCATCGGCCGCCGCGCCGGCGGCATCGAACATGTCGACGACACCCATGTCTGGCAGATGCCGCAGGGCGGCGTCGATCCCGGCGAGGACACCTGGGAGGCCGCCAAGCGCGAACTCTATGAAGAGACCAGCGTGCGTTCGGTCGAGCGGCTCGGCGAGGTCCCGGACTGGCTCACTTACGACATTCCTCGCACGGTGGCCGGGCGCGCCTGGAAGGGCCGCTACCGTGGCCAGCGGCAGAAATGGTACGCGGTGCGCTTCACCGGCAAGGACAGCGAGATCAACGTCGAAAAGCCCGGCGGCGGCGGCCACAAGGCCGAGTTCGTAAACTGGCGCTGGGAGCCGATGCACAATCTGACCGGGCTGATCATTCCCTTCAAGCGCCCGGTCTATGAGCGCGTGGTGCAGGAATTTTCCGCGCTGGCGGATGAATGATTTGCATCGTCATTCCGGGGCGTGCGAAGCACGAACCCGGAATGACGAGATTCCGGGTCTGGTCCTTCGGACCATCCCGCAATGACGATCAAAGAAGCAACCGCATGTCGAATGAAAAGCCCTACCGCCCCAATGTGGGCATCGCCCTCTTCAATGCCGATGGCCGCGTGCTGATCGGCCACCGCTTCAAGGGTGATGGGCCCGAGATCATCCTGCCGGGGCTCGACTGGCAGATGCCGCAGGGCGGCGTCGATGAGGGCGAGAACTTACGCGATGCCGCGATGCGCGAGCTCTGGGAGGAGACCAGCGTCGTCAGCGCGGACTATCTCGGCGAGACCGACTGGTTGACCTACGAATTCCCTCCTTACGACGGCCCGCAGACGCACCGGCTGGCGAAGTTTCGCGGCCAGCGGCAAAAATGGTTCGCGCTGCGCTTCACCGGCCGCGACGACGAGGTCGACCCGCTGACACCGCGCAACGGCCAGCCCGCAGAGTTCGACGCCTGGCGCTGGGAGCGCCTCGACCGCGTCGCCGACGTCGTGGTGCCGTTCCGGCGTGAGGTTTATCACGCGGTCGCCGAGCGGTTTGCGGTCTTCGCAAACTGAAACCGCGAAAACAACCCCATGCACAGTAGAACGGGGTTTGAAGTCGTTGGAGAATTTCCGCCGGAGATTTGCGCGTGAGGCACCGTTCTCGCTAGCAAGACTGCCACCGCTTGCTCCGCTGCGCTCCCTCCCCCGCTTGCGGGGGAGGGTTGGGGAGAGGGTATCCCCGCAACCGAGACCCCCCAAGAGGAGAGAGCCCTCACCCGGCGCGTTGCGCCGACCTCTCCCGCAGGCGGGAGAGGTGCACCGAGCCCGCAGCTGCTTGATTCAACCTAAGCACATTCCAGGCTAATTGATCGGTCCCACCGTGAACGGACCGATGGCGAGGACGTGGCAATCGCTGTCGCGCTTGGCGCAGTCGGCGAGCGCGGAGTTGACGGCGGTCTGCTCGTCGGCGGCCTTGAGGCCGAGGCCCG
>NZ_JALBGZ010000991.1:0-1812 GCF_023006515.1 Bradyrhizobium sp. PRIMUS42 | reverse complement strand
GGCGAGCGCGGCGGCGACCTGCTCGACCGCCTCGAGGAGGCCAGCAACGAGACCACGCGCGCCGTGCTCGACGCCAGCGAGCGCCTGACCACCAGCCTCAACTTCAAGACCGGCCACGTCCACGACGAGTTCGTAGACCTTGCCGACCGCGTCCACGAGATGCTGAACGAGCGCATCGATCGCATCACCGGCGAATTCGAGCAGCGCTCCGCCGCGATCGTCGACGGCATCTCCGAGCGCACCGAGCAGGTGCACGACAGCCTGAAGAATTCCTCGGACTCGCTGCTGCTCGAGCTCGAGCTGCGCTCCAACGACCTCTCCTCCAAGATCGACGACGCCGGCAGCCGTCTCGCCGGCCAGATCTTGACGAGCGGCGACAAGGCGAGCGAGGCGCTCGACGCCACCGTCAACACCCTCGTGGCCAAGGTCGTCAGCCAGACCGAGACCGCGCACGACTCGCTGTCGCTGCAGATGAGCGCGTTCGACGAGCTGGTGCGGAACCAGGGCACCGAGCTGGTCGAGAAGTTCGCCCGCGACTCCGGCACGCTTGGCGCCCTGATCACGCGCCACATCTCCGAGTTCGACCGCACCGTGAAGACCTTCGGCGGCGAGATCGTCGAGCGCATGGGCCAGCGCACGCAGGACATCCATGAATCGCTGAAGACCTATGTCGACAATTTCGACACCCGCTTCACCTCCAACGGCGGCGCGATCACGGCTGTGCTCGACCAGCGCCTGGTGCAGTTCGAGACCACGATCGGCGAACGTGTCACCAACCTCGACTCTTCGCTGAACGGCAAGATCGCCAGCCTCGACGGCACGATCGAAGGCCACATCAAGACGTTCGACGACCAGCTCGTCGGCCGCGTCGCCGCGCTCGAACAGTCGTTCGACACCCGCGCGAAGTCCGTCACCCAGACCATCGACGGACGCCTCAACACGCTGGCCTCGTCGCTGACCGACGGTGCCGCGCAGGCGATCCAGTCGATCGACTCCCGCCTCACCCACCTCACGACGTCGCTGACCGGCGGCGCATCGCAGGCCATCGAAACCATCGATGCGCGCCTCAACCACCTCACGACCTCGCTGACCGATGGCGCATCCCAGACCATCCAGTCGATCGACACGAGGCTGACCCATCTCACCACGACGCTCACCGGCGGCGCGTCGCAGGCGCTCGAGTCCATCGACTCTCGCCTCACCTACCTCACCACCGCCGTGACGAATGGCGCATCACAGGCCGTGCAGTCGATCGACACCCGCCTGACCCTCCTGACCTCGACCCTCACGGATGGCACCGCGCAGGCGATCGAGGCGGTCGACCGCCGCATCACCGGCGTCACCGAGATCATTGACGGCCGCAGCACGCACCTGACCGACACGGTCACTGCGCGCTTCCAGGAGATCCATCAGGTCATCGAGACCAAGGTCGGCTCGGTCGCCAGCGACATCGACGTGCGCGTGGCGCAGTTCGAGGACCTGCTCGGCTCGCGCGTCGAGGCCGTCGCCGGCCGCATCGAAAGCAGCGGCCGCCAGGCCAGCGAGGACATGATGTCCCGCGCCGAGATGATCTCGACCGCGATCCGCTCGCATGTCGAGGACGCCGAACGCTCGCTCACCAACCTCGTCGTCAACACCAGCGAGACGATCCAGACGGGTGCGCGTACCGCCCAGCAGTCGCTGATGACGGTCTCCTCCGACGTCAACGCCCAGCTCAAGATGACCTCCGCCGAGGTCGAGCGCGCGCTGACCGCGGTCGGCACCGGCTCGGCGAACTCGATCCTGAGCAGCGCCCGCGAGGCGCAGTCGACG
>NZ_JALBGZ010000990.1:0-1816 GCF_023006515.1 Bradyrhizobium sp. PRIMUS42 | reverse complement strand
GCCAGTGCCGTCTATGTCCAGCTCATCCAGGGCACGCCGCTGCTCGTCATCCTGTTCCTCGGCTATTTTGGCCTTGCCGCGATCGGCCTCAAGGTCTCGCCGCTCGCTGCCACCGGCGCGCTGAAGACGCTCTCGGCCAGCCATGGCGAGGTGAAGTCGATGCACACGCTGCGGACCACGCGGCGTCGCGGCTTTGGCGGCCAGATGCTCCGCCACATCATCAGTGAAGGCCGCGCGCGCGGCTTGACGCGGCTCAGCCTCGAGACCGGCTCGTGGGCCTATTTCAAGCCGGCCCACGCGCTGTACCGGGCGCATGGCTTCGTCCTCTGCGGCCCGTTCGAGGGCTATGTCGAGGACCCCAACAGCCTGTTCCTGACGCTGGATCTGAGCGGCCGCTGAGCTCTCCGGCCGACTGCCGCAGTGCAACCGGGGGCCGAAAATTCCGTCGCGCCCCTCAAAATGAGTTGCGTACCTCAAAAAACCTCTGTTAGCCTTCAGCCATGGCCGATACTCTCACCGCCACTGCGCTGACGCTGAAGGACATCGCCCGCGAGGCGGGTGTCAGTCTCGCGACGGTGGACCGTGTGCTGCACAACCGGCCGGGCGTGCGGCCCGATACAGTGCGGCGCGTCAAGGCGGCGATCGAGCGCAATTCGTTCCAGCCCCACGTCGCCGCCGCGGAGCTTGCCCGCGGCCGCGCCCGCCGCTTTGCCTTTGTGATGCCGTCGGGGTCGAATCCGTTCATGCAGCAGATCGAGGCCTATCTCGGCGAGATGTCGGCCTGGCTCTCGGCGCGCCGCCTCAGCGTCGAGATGGTCACAACCGACGTGTTCGACCCGTCGGTGCTCGCAGGCACCCTGGAGGCGCTGTCGGGCGATTGCGACGGCGTCGCCGTGGTGGCGCTGGATCATCCGAGCGTCCGCGCCGCGATCAACGATCTCGTCGATGCCGGCACCAAGGTGGTGACGCTGGTTTCGGACGTGCCGTCGTCGCGCCGCCACCACTATATCGGCATCGACAACATCGCTGCCGGGCGCACCGCCGGTGCACTGGTCGGGCGGCTGGTCGGCCAAAAGTCCGGCAAGGTCGCGATCGTCGCGGGCTCGCAGGGCCTGCGCGACCATGCCGAGCGCATCTTCGGCTTCAACCAGGTGATGGCGTCGGAATTCCCTGGGCTCGGCGTGCTGCCGGTGCTGGAGGGGCGCGACGAGGACGATCGCTCGGAACAGGTTTTGGCGCGACTGCTGGGCAGGCATGCCGACATTGTCGGCCTTTACAATGTCGGCGCCGGTACGCAGGGCGTCACCAAGGCGTTGAGCGATGCCGGCCGCGACAAGCAGGTGGTGTTCGTCGGTCATGACGTCACCGTGCTGACGCGGCGGCTGCTGCTGCAGGGCGTGATGGATGCCGCGATCTCGCAGAACCCCGGACATGAAGCGCGAGCCGCCGTGCGCGTGCTGCTCGCCCTCGCCCGCGGCGAGCCGATCCTGCGCGAACAGGAGAAGATCAGGATCGACATCGTGATGCGGGACAATCTGCCCTAGTGGCAGCTGGCTATCGAACGGCCCGTGGCGGCCAGCGCGACGATCAAGATCGCGCATCGTCATGGGTAAAGAGGAGGATGGCGTGTATCTCGGACTGGACATCGGCACATCCGGTGTGAAAGCGGTGCTCGTGAGCGAGGCCGGCGCGATTGTCGCGACGGCCACGCGCGAGCTTGCGCTGTCGCATCCGGCGCCGCTGTGGTCCGAGCAGGATCCCGATTCGTGGGTCGATGCGGCGATCGGTGCGGTCGACGATCTCGCCGCTCGCCATC
>NZ_JALBGZ010000098.1:0-13014 GCF_023006515.1 Bradyrhizobium sp. PRIMUS42 | reverse complement strand
CGACGACTACCTCGCCTATGTCCACCACGTTGCGGCAGGTACGCCGCCTCGGACAGCGCCTGGCGCAGCAGGTTGCGCTCCGCCGGGCTATAGGCCCGGTAGCCGGACGGCCCGAAGGCCTGCACCCGTTTTCCGTCGGTCTCGATCAGCGCGACATCCACCCCGTCCAGCGAGGTGCCGCTCATCAAACCGAGTGCCGTCAACATCATGGATCAGCGTCCTCAAACACCCTCTCCGGCATGCCGATCTTGTGCCAGAGGGACACATCTTATAATGCCACAGCGCCAAGTGGCGGGCGGCCATCGGGTTCCCACCCAAGACCCTTAAATTGCCCCCAAAAAAGTAAACCAAGAATTGTCAGGCACGCCGACAGATGACTGCATTTAAATCGGATTTCCTCAATATCCTGCAGGAACGTGGTTTCATCCACCAGTGCTCCGATTTCGAGGGGCTGGACGCGCTCGCCGCCAAGGGCGAAGCGACCGCCTATGTCGGCTACGATTGCACCGCCCGCTCGCTGCACATCGGCAACTACCTGACCATGATGATGCTGCACTGGCTCCAGGAGTCCGGCAACAAGCCGATCACGCTGATGGGCGGCGGCACCACAATGGTGGGCGATCCCTCCGGCAAGGACGAGACGCGCGCGATGCGCACCGTCGCCGAGATCGATGCCAACAAGGAATCGATCCGCGGCGTGTTCGCAAAGGTGCTGCGCTACGGCGAAGGCAAGAGCGACGCGATCATGCTCGACAATGCGGAGTGGCTGACCAAGCTGAACTGGATCGAGATGCTGCGCGATGTCGGCCGCCATTTCTCGGTCAATCGCATGCTGACCATGGACTCCGTGCGGCTGCGCCTCGAGCGCGAGCAGGAGATGAGCTTCATCGAGTTCAACTACATGGTCTGCCAGGCCTACGACTTCGTCGAGCTCGCCAAGCGCACCGGCTGCAAATTGCAGATGGGCGGCTCGGACCAGTGGGGCAACATCATCATGGGCGTCGATCTCGGCCGCCGCATGGGCACCCACCAGCTGTTCGCGCTGACGACGCCGCTGCTGACGACCGCATCGGGTGCCAAGATGGGCAAGACCGCGCAAGGCGCGGTGTGGCTCAATGCCGATCAGTTCTCGCCCTATGATTTCTGGCAGTATTGGCGCAACACCGAGGATGCCGACGTCGGCAAATTCCTGAAGCTGTTCACGACGCTGCCGATCGCTGAGATCAAGAAGCTCGAGGCGCTTGGCGGCTCGGAGATCAACGAGGCCAAGAAGGTGCTCGCCACCGAAGCGACGGCGCTGCTGCATGGCCGCGATGCCGCCAACGAAGCAGCCGAGACCGCGCGTCGTACCTTCGAGGAAGGCGCGCTCGCCGAGAGCCTCCCCACGGTGGAAATTCCGCGCGGCGAACTCGATGCCGGCCTCGGCGTGCTCAACGCTTTCGTGAAGGCCGGCCTCGTCGCCTCGAACGGCGAAGCACGCCGCCAGATCAAGGGCGGTGGCCTGCGCGTCAACGACCAACCCGTCAATGACGAGAAGCTGGCGCTGTCAGCGGCCAATCTGACGCCGGAGGGCGTGATCAAGCTCTCCTTCGGCAAGAAGAAGCATATCCTGATCAAGCCTGCATAGGCGTATGAGCTTTTCGCTGCTTGTCAGGGAGCGCCGAAGCGCGCTCCCCTGACCGGCAATGGATCAGAACACGCCCGATAGGGGAACGAGCAAGGAAGGCGTCGCGCTCACCGTGCTTGCGCTCTGCTTCACGCTGGCCGTGCTCGGCCGCGGGCTCGGCGACAGTTTTACAGTGTTCCTGAAGCCGATCTCAGAGAGCTTCGGCTGGGACCGCGCGCAGATCGTCTCGGTCTATTCCCTCACCTGGCTCGCGAGCGGTCTCACCGCACCCTTCGTCGGTCGTCTGTTCGACCATTCCGGACCGCGCATCGTCTATGCGCTCGGGCTGCTACTGCTCGGCGCGGCTTTCCTGATCGCGGCCCACGCCCAGCATCTCTGGCAGTTCCAACTCTCGATCGGCATGTGCGTCGGCATCGGCGTCGCCTTCATCGGCATCGTGCCGAACTCGATCCTGCTCGGCCGCTGGTTCGGGCGCCGTCTGCCGACCGCAATGTCCGTGGTGTATTCGGCAATGGGCGGCGGCGTGCTGGCGTTGCTGCCGGCATCGCAGCTCTTGATCGACCACATCGGCTGGCGCGACACCTATCAGCTGTTCGGCTTCGCAGCGTTGGGCCTGCTGGTCCCGCTGATGCTGTTGCCGTGGCGGCTGTTCGCTACAGGCTCGCCGCATGTCGTGAAGAAGACCGATCCCGACTTCATCGACAACGGCTGGACGCTTCTCGGCGCCATGCGCCACCACGCCTTCTGGGCGCTGTTCTCGACCTTCTTCTTCACCGCCGTCGGCATGTATGCGATCGCTGCCCAGATCGTGGCCTATCTGATCGACGCCGGCTTCCCGCCGCTCCAGGCCGCGACGGCCTGGGGTTTTTCCGGCGTCGTGCTGGTGTTCGGCATGCTCGGGGTCTCCGCGCTCGACGGGCTGATCGGACGGCGGCCATCGGTGCTGCTCAGCTACGCGATCTCGATCGTCGGCATCGTCCTGCTCTGGCTGCTTCAGTATTATCCGAACGTCATCCTGCTCACCGGTTTCGTCGTCTGCTTCGGCAGCATGATGGGCTCGCGCGGTCCACTGATTACCGCCACCGCAATGAAGATATTCCGCGGGAAACGCGTCGGTACGATCTTCGGCACGATCTCGATCGGGAGCGGATTGGGGTCGGCCTTCGGCTCATGGAGCGGCGGCCTCATCCACGACTTCACCCACGGTTACGATCTGCTGCTCATCTTCGCACTTGCGAGCGTGATCCTCGGAATGATTCCATTCCTGATCGTCCCCGCCTTGCGGGAGTAAGTTTCCCCGACGTAACCTGCATCCCTCGATGTCACCGGGGAATTACGGACGGCATGCGGGGAGCGGCGCGCGAAAAATTCCAGGACAACCGGCGTGAACGGACGAACTGCAGTGTTTTGTCCGTCATGACAAAATTGTCAGCACAAATTGACGCGGAGCCGCTTGCGGGGTCGAACTGAATACGGTCCAAGTCGCGCATTGGATGGAGGGCAAAAACCAATGGACTTTCCCTATCTCACTCGCTTTCAACCGGTTCTGTTGAGCCTGTTTCGCTTCATCACCGGCCTTTTGCTGTTTCAGTACGGCGTCGCCAAGATCTTCAAGTTTCCGGTGCTTCCTTACTTCGCCAACATCCCGCCGCTGATCTGGACGGCCGGCGCGCTCGAACTCGTGCTCGGTGCGCTGCTGATGCTCGGCCTGTTCACCCGCCTCAGCGCTTTCATCCTCGCCGGTGAAATGGCCTTCGCCTACTTCATGGGTCACATGTTCAAGGGCGAAACGCCGGTATTCCTGCCGCTGCTCAATGGCGGCACCGCGGCGATCCTGTTCTGCTTCGCCTGCCTCTATCTGTCGGCAGCCGGCGGCGGCTCGGTCAGTGCCGATGCGGCGATGGGCAAGAAATAGCGGCGCGTACGCGCCGCGCTGATGCGCCCCTGATTGACCCGCCAAGCGGGACGGCACCGGCAGACCCGGTGCCGTCTCAGCGCGCCCCCAGCACGTTCCAGATCAGGACGAGGGCCGCGACGAGCAGCACGGACATGATGATGCGGTGAGCGAATCGGTTCACTGCCGCTCCGGCCGAGCTCGATCACCACCAACTTCCGACATCATTTTTCTCCGCGACCTGACCCGCCACGCGCGGCGAGGCGCGTTCGGCCTGCATGTTTGCGCACGCGGCTGCCGACGCCGCGCGTGGCAGCACGTCGCACGCGTCCATTCATGATTGGTAAGAACTTCATGCTACCTACGCGAGCAATAACAACCATTTCCCATCGAGGCTGCGATGAAGCTGCTGAGTCACCTCAAGATCCGCACCAAGCTTGCCAGCATGGTGTGTCTCGCCGCCCTCACCGTTGCGGCCATCATCGGGGTATCGGCCGTGCTCAGCAAGAGCCGCATGATGGAGGATCGGGTCCAGCAGATGCGGACCGCCGTCGAGCTGCTCTACAACTACGCGCAATCGCTTCAGGATGAAGTTAGCGCCGGCAAGCTGACGCTGGCCGATGCCAAGGCCCAGTTCCATCAGCGCGGCCGCCGCATGAACTTCAATGGCAACCAGGGCTATCCGGTGGTCTACAATCAGGACGGCTCCCTGGTCGTGAACGGCGCCAACCAGCAGCTCGAAGGCAAGATCACGGGAGCCAAGGACTCCAACGGCGTGCTGATCGCGGAAGCCATCATCAAGGCCGGCAGCGAGACCGCGCAGGGTGGCGTGGCCTCCTATCTCTATCCCCGTCCCGGCCAGACCGAACCTGTCCGCAAGACAATATTCGCTCGCAAATTCGCCCCCTGGAACGTGACCGTCAGCTACGGCCTCTACGTCGACGACATCGACGCCGACGTGCGCGCGCTGACGCTGGAGCTGGCCGCGATCGGCATCGGCCTGATGCTGCTGATGGCGGCGCTATCCTGGCTGATCGCCCGCGACGTGCTCGGCGCGCTCGAGCGCCAGAAGAACCGCATGCAGGAGATTTCCGAAGGCGCCATCGACAAGCCGGTCGAGGAAACCGGCCGCGGCGACGAGATCGGCCGCATGGCCGAGACCCTCGAAGTGCTGCGTCAGACGGCTTTGACGGCCCGCTCGCTGGAAGCCGAACAGGTCGCCACCAAGACGCGGACCGAGCAGGAGAAGCGCGACGCCCTGATCTCCCTCGCCGACCGCTTCGATGCCTCCGTCGGCCAGCTCGTCGGCCTGATGGCCTCCGGCTCCGGCGAGCTCGAGACCACCGCCAAGTCGATGTCCTCGACCGCCGAAGGCACCAACCGCCGTGCCGCATTGGTCGGCTCGGCCGCCACCGAAGCCAGCCAGCGCGTCCAGACCGTCGCGGCTGCCGCCGAGGAGCTCTCCTCCTCCATCACCGAGATCAGCCGCCAGGTCGCCCAGTCTGCAGAAGTCACGGGACGCGCGGTCGACAGCGCCCGCCGCACCGACACCATCGTGCGTGCGCTCTCGGACGGCGCCCAGCAGATCGAGCACGTCGCGGAGCTGATTTCCAACATCGCCGCCCAGACCAATCTGCTCGCGCTCAACGCCACCATCGAGGCCGCGCGTGCCGGCGATGCCGGCCGCGGCTTTGCCGTCGTCGCCCATGAAGTGAAGGCGCTGGCAGGACAGACCGCGAAGGCGACCGCCGATATCAGCGAGAACGTCGCGATGATCCAGGCCTCGACCCGCAACGCGGTCGACGCCGTGCGCGAGATCGGCGGCGCGGTGCGCGAGATCAACGAGGTCACTTCGGCGATCGCCGGCGCCGTCAGTCAGCAGGACGCCGCCACCCGCGAGATCTCGTCCAACGCGCAATCGGCCGCGCAGGGCAACGAGACGCTGGTCGCCAACATCACCTCGCTGCGCGATGCCATCGGCGAGACCGACACCGCGGCCGCCTCCGTCCTGACGGCGGCGAGCAGCCTGACGGAGACGGCGGACACGCTGTCGCGCGAGGTGGAGAAGTTCTTCCAGAACCTGCGCGCAGGGTCGGCGGACGGCCGCGTCGCCAAGGCGGGATGACGAAGCGTCCACCGTTCACAAAGCGCGATGGCGATTCATCCTAATCGCATCGCGCTCTAGGGCCGACGTGTTTCCTCGATCCGGGAACGCTGTCCTCCTTCGGCATAGCGTTCAGCCAACCGGCCCAGTGATCCAATCGTCGCCGGACAGCGGCTTGACCGTGACGTCAGGAATGACTCCAAGTTCCATGCTCGGGTCGAAGTGGCGCATCGTCCGCTCATTGAGGTCAATGATGCGACCGGGCCTGAGCGGCCCTACGTCGTTGATCTTGACGATGACCTTCTTACCGACGGCCTCGACGAGAGCATATTTCGGTCTTGCTCTAAATTGGATTCCACCAAATTTCTGACGCAAGCTCGTCTTGATGGCAGCCGTCCAAAGCGAGGGATCATAACGCTCCCCGGAGGCTGTGCTCGGGCCGCCCTCCTCCTTGCCGGGCTTGAACGGATTATACGTGGATGCTGCGCCAACGATCGCATCCCCAGAGGCGGCATCGACGACGGCACTTGAATGAACCCTACCTGTTTCGCTTCGAGCGACGGTCACAGAAACGACGAGCGCAATGAGGGCGCCGCAAATCGCGGCGCTCCAGCGGAACACCATTATATCTCCTTTGATTTTCTCGATCGTCCGGTTCACGACGCCGCAACATGGGCAAGCGAACGCGAAAGCGTTTCGGAACTTGCGCCAATCTTATGCGGATTCCAGTCAACCCTGGCTGCGGAACCGTTGTGGGAACCAGAGCAGTCCCCACACAGTGTTTTAGTTGTCGCCGTCTAAGACAAGGATTGCGTCAGCAGCATGACACCGAGAGCGGGGCTCGGCTCCGGACGTGCTCGGCGGCAAGCGCATTGCGCAACTTCCCAACAGCCCGAGACTGCAGGACACGTTGCATATCGTTGTTCGGCAACAGGAGGCTCCTCCTCCTACCCCATCACCCCGCCCCGCTTGATCAGCTCCTTGCCCACCGCCGCCAGATGCACCTGGTCCGGGCCGTCGCCGATGCGGATGAAGCGGGCGTAGACGTAGGCGCGAGCGAGGAAGGTGTCCTGGGAGACGCCGGCGGCGCCGTGAATCTGGATGGCGCGGTCGATGACGCGCGCGGCCATGCTGGGCACCACGATCTTGGCGGCGGCGATCAAGTCGCGCGCCGTCTTGTTGCCGTCGCGGTCCATCTTGTCGGCGGCTTGCAGCGTGAGCAGCCGCGCCTGCGCGATCTCGCAGAAGGAATGTGCGATGTCCTCGCGCACCGAGCCTTGCTCCGCCAGCGGCTTGCCGAAGGCAACGCGCGACACCGACCGCTGGCACATCAATTCGAGCGCACGCTGGGCGCAGCCGATCAGCCGCATGCAATGATGGATGCGGCCGGGACCGAGCCGCCCCTGCGCGATCTCGAAGCCGCGGCCCTCGCCGAGCAAAATGTTCTCCGCGGGCACGCGGACGTTCTCGTAGACGATCTCGGGATGGCCGCTAGGGGCGTCATCATAGCCGTAAGTGAGCATGTCGCGGACGATGCGCACGCCGGGCGTATTCCTGGGCACCAGGATCATCGATTGCTGGCGATGGCGGTCGGGATCGTCAGGCGCGGTCTTGCCCATCACGATCAGGATCTCGCAATCCTCGTTCATCGCGCCTGACGTGAACCACTTTCGCCCGTTGATGACGTAGTCGCTGCCGTCGCGTTTGATCTGGCACTGGATGTTGGTTGCGTCGCTGGAGGCGACCTGCGGCTCCGTCATCGAGAAGCCCGAGCGGATGCGCCCCTCCAGCAGCGGCTTCAGCCAGCGCTCCTGCTGCGCCTGGGTGCCGTAATTCGCCAGCACCTCCATGTTGCCGACATCGGGCGCCGAGCAGTTGAAGACCTCGGGCGCCCAGAGAATGCGGCCCATGATCTCCTTCACGGGCGCGTATTCGAGGTTTGTGAGCCCCGGCCCATGCTCGCCCGACAGGAACAGATTCCACAGCCCCTGCTCCCGCGCCATCTTCTTCAGATCTTGCAGCACGGGCGGCGTCCTGTAGCGCGAAGCTTCCGGCTTCACCTGCTCGTAATAGAGCTCCTCGACCGGCTCGACATGCGCTCGCATGAACTGGCGGACGCGCTCCTGCAGCTCCAGCGACCGGGCGGAGTGTTGAAAGTCCATGGGGGTCTCCTGTTCGCTTGGTCGCGCGTCAGTGTCGTAGTCGTAGGGTGGGCAAAGCGGAGCGTGCCCACGCATTCTCGCGACGGAGAGGGGTGGTGGGCACGGCGCAAGGGCGCCTTTGCCCACCCTACGATTTCGAGTTCGCGGAGAGAGCTCCCGCTCTCACGTCCCCTTCAGCAGCTCGCTCGCCACCACCCAATCGTTGCCATCGAACTGGAGCATGTAGCCGTCCTTGATCGGACGGAAATCCTGCGGCGTGGTGTTGAGGGTGATGCCCGGCATCAGCAGCGACAGGGGCACGTTCTTCAGATTGGACGCCTGCGCCATGATGTTCTCGCGC
The DNA here is from genome assembly GCF_023006515.1 of Bradyrhizobium sp. PRIMUS42. NCBI lineage: Bacteria > Pseudomonadati > Pseudomonadota > Alphaproteobacteria > Hyphomicrobiales > Nitrobacteraceae > Bradyrhizobium > Bradyrhizobium sp. PRIMUS42. Next base: position 4,887 of record NZ_JALBGZ010000098.1, on the reverse strand, counting down.
GTCAGATTGTCCTTGCACTGCCTAAGGAGCACCACCAGCGCTTCGGCGACGGTGTAGCCGTAAAGAGCGGCGACGTTGTTGATGTCGGCGTTGGGCAGGCGCTTCTTCATCAAGTCGATATAGGCCGTCATCGCCGGATCGTCCTTCGGCGTCTCGACGAACGGCTTGAGCGAACCGAGCGAGAGCACGCCCTTGCCGGCATCGAGCCCGGCCGGCACCATCACGGACGCCTTGTTGGCGCAGCCGCTCGCGAGGAAGCGCGTCGGCTGCCAGCCGGTTTCATGAGCCTTGCGGATCGCCTGCGCGCAGGCACGCGGGGTCACCGAATAGATCATGAAGACGTCGGCCTTGGTGCTCGCCAGCGTCAGCACCTGGGAATCGACGGTGGGGTCAGCGACCTCGAAGCTCGAGGCCATCGCGATCGCCTTGTCGGCGTCGGCACCGAGCGCCTCCTTGACGCCGCGTAAGTATTCCTTGCCGGCGTCGTCGTTCTGGTAGAGCACCGCAAAGCGCGCATTCGGGTTCTTGGCGCGGGCATAGGCGACGTCGATCGCGGCCTCGCTGGTGTAGTTCGGCGCCCAGGGCAGCGCCATCGACCAGGGCATGTTGGCGGGATCGTTCCACTTCGAGGCCGAGCTGATCAGGAAAAGCTGCGGCACCTTGTTGCTGTTGAGATATTTCGCGATCGCCGAGCTCGGCGCCGTCCCCATGGTCGCGAAGATGAAGGCGACGCCGTCGCCCTCGACCAGCCGCCGCGCCGCCTCCATGGTCTTCGGCGGCGAGAACGCGTCGTCGAGCGAGATCAGATTGAGCTTGCGGCCATTGACGCCGCCCTTCTCGTTGACCTCGTCGAAGTAGGCCGCGATCACCCTGCCGGTGATGCTGAGCGGCGAAGCCGGGCCGCTATAGGGCATGGTGTTGCCGATCTTGATCTCGGTGTCGCTGACGCCGGGACCGTAGGATTTTTGCGCGGCGGCAGGCGTCGACAGGCTCGCGGCAGCCAGTGCTGCGGCCAGGACCAAAGCGGCTTTCATGGTTTCTCCCCGGTGATGATCGCCGCACGATCCGGTCGCGCGGCGTGCTGCTTTTGTGTCAGCACGTCAGATCAGCGGAGTTCCGCAAGACGGTCTTGCGTCGAGTTGCTGGTGGCTAGCGACGCTGCTTCAGGCTGAAGCCCAAGGAGATCCAACCCGCGCCGGCCATGATCAGGTCGATGCCGAGGAACAGGCCGAGGATGTAGACGCTGTTCACCGGCCAGCGCGCGACGATCAAGAGGCCAAGCAGCAGCGTGATGGCGCCCGAGAGCGCGACCCACACCCACGGGCTTTCGCGCTTCATGCTGAAGGCGAGAAACAGCCTGACGGCGCCCGAGGCGATCAGCGACGCGCCGAGGAAGAGCGTCAGGAGCACTGCCGCGAACAGCGGATTCGCGAAAGTCAGAAAGCCAGCGACGACATAGAGCACGCCGAGCAAGGCCCAGACGAGAAACTTGCCCCAGCTCTTCACCTGGAACGCGCCGATGATCTCGGCCGCGCCGGCGACGATCATCATGGCGCCGACCACGATCACGCTCGCCACCGTCGCCATCACCACGCTGCCGAGCGCCACGAAGCCGGCGATGAGGTAGACGACGCCGAGCGCGACGATCCAGCCCCATTTGGCGTGCAGCGCCGCGATGCCCGAGCCCAGACTTGAAGGATGGGAGATATCCGAGGCACTTGTCATGACGGCCACTCCTGCATGGGAAGCCCCGCGAGCGCACGCCAGGATAGCACGGGCCACGCCGGGGCAACAGCCAGCTGAGCAGTCGCCGCGGGCAGCAACATTGACGCAAATCAAGATCGAGTGCGGCGTTTCAGGCGCGCGACCGCTCCATCTCCAGCTCGGCCTTGAGATTGTCGAGATCGCGATAAATTGAAGCAATCGCGAGGACGCGGCCGCCCTTGCGGTACTTCAGCAGGCAGTCCTTTCCGGAAATGCTGCCATCGATCGCGATGTCGTCAAAGCTCTCGGCGTGGCCGACATAGTTGATCGGCACGTCGTAGTGCTGGCTCCAGAAGAACGGCACGGCGTCGAAGCGTTCGCGCCTGCCGAGCATGTTGCGCGCCGCGGCCTGACCCTGCCGCTCCGCCACCACCCAATGCTCGACGCGAATGGTGTGCCGGGAATGCGGATCGGGCCAGCGGGCAATGTCGCCGGCCGCGAAGATGCCGGACACGCTGGTCTCCAGATATTCGCTCACGCTGACGCCACGGTCGGCCGCCAGCCCCGCCTGCTCGGCGAGCGCGAGCCGCGGCTTGACGCCGATGCCGACGACGACCAGGTCAGCTTCGATGACGGCGCCGCTCTTCAGCGTCGCGCGCATGCCGTCGAGGTTTTCCACCGTATCCTTCAGGTGGAAGATAACACCGTTCTCCTCATGCAGGGACCGGACGAAATCGCCCATCTCAGCGCCGAGCACTTTCTGCATCGGCCGCTCTTCCGGCGCGACCACGTGCACCTCGATCTTCCGCGCGCGCAAGGAGGCCGCAACTTCGAGGCCGATGAAGCTGGCGCCGATCACCAGCGCCCGCCTGGCACTCCCCGCCGCCTTGATGATGGCGCGGCTGTCGGCAACGGAGCGCAAGGTGTGAACATGCGGCTGGTCCGCGCCCGGAATCCGCAGTTTGACTGGCTCGGCGCCGGTCGCGAGCAGCAGCCGATCGAATGGGAGCTTGTCGCCATTGCCAAGCGTGACATTGCGCGTCTTCGCATCGATGGCGGAGACGTCGGTGTTGAGCCTGAGATCGATGCCAGCGTTCTGGTAATAGTCCTCATCGCGCAGCGGCAACCAGGCCTCCGGCGCGCTGCCCGCGAGATAATCCTTGGAGAGGTTTGGCCGGTCGACCGGCATCGCGCCGTCATTGCTGAGCATGGTGATGGCGCCGGCAAAGCCCTCGCGCCGGAGCGTCTCGGCGGCGGAAAAGCCAGCGGCACCGCCGCCGACAATGACGAATTTGTCCGGCGTCGGCGCGCTGCGATGTGCGGCCGGCGGCGTCAGTGCCTCTCGCTTGCGCCGAACGACGATGTTGTCGCGATCGCGGGTGACCTCCCATACCGCCAGCGCGTTCAACGCAGGCGGGCGGGTGGCTTCGCCCGTGCGCAAGGAGAAGCAGGCATGATGCCAGGGACAGCGGATGGTATCGCCCACCACCAGTCCCTCGGCGAGCGGACCGTGATAATGGCTGCAGGCCGGCTCGATCGCAAAAATTTCGCCGCCGGCCTGCACCAGAAGGACGTCTTCCTCCCCGACGTGACCGAGCAATTTGCCGTCCTTGAACGCGGTCAGCGATACGCCTTTGGTCAAGTCCGGTCCGTTCGGCTTGTTGTTCTCGGTCATGGCGCCGTCTCCTCGAGCTAGCGCGGGTCAATCGTCCGAATTGGCGAGCCCCAATAATTCCTGACGCGTCAGCGCATTGTCGCGGAACACACCCAGCATGCGGCTGGTGACGAGATCGGTCCCGGGCTTGTGCGCGCCGCGCGTGGTCATGCAGTGATGTGTCGCCTTGATGATGACGCCGACGCCTTCGGGCTTAAGCACGTCGTTGATGGTATTGGCGATCTGTGCGGTCATCTTCTCCTGGATCTGCAACCGTTTGGCGTAGACGTCCACCACGCGCGCAAGCTTGCTGATGCCGACGACGCGCCCCTGCGGAATATAGGCAACCCAGGCGCGACCGACGATCGGCGCCATGTGGTGCTCGCAATGGCTTTCGAAGCGAACGCCGCGCAGGACGATCATCTCGTCATAGCCTTCGATCTCCTCAAAGGTCTTTTGCAGGATTTCGGTCGGATCCTGCGCGTAGCCGGAAAAATACTCCTCGAAGGCACGTGCGACCCGGTCCGGCGTTTCGCGCAGACCGTCGCGCGCGGGATCATCGCCGGCCCAGCGGATCATAGTCCGGATCGCCTGCTCGACCTCGGCCCTGTCAGGCCGTTCGGCAGGCACCTGGGCGACCGCGACGCGCTCCAGCTTGCGCACCTGTGACTTCATCGAGATCCTCCCTGCAACGAGCCCGCATACAGAAGCGGCCCCACAGCTTGGACGGCTGCAATCGGAAAAGGTTCCCAGGATCAGGAAAAATGGGAAGGACGACAGACAATTCGGCCGCAAGACGAGAAACGGGCTCTATGAGGCCGCTTTCCGGACGTCGATCACCGCCTGCGCCCATTCGGCCGGCCGCTCCTGCGGCAGGTTATGACCGGCATCGGTGAAGACGCGGCGCTCGAACGAGCTCTCGAACTTGCGTGCGTGATGAGCGGTGCCGGGATTGACGCCGTCGCTGTCCCCGTCGATCGCGATGGCCGGGACGCGGATCGGCGGCTGCGCGGCGAGCCTTGCCTCGATCGCTGCGTAAGCAGGATCGCCCGCGACCAGCGCATAACGGTGGCGGTAGGAATGGATCACGACATCGACGAAATCAGGATTGTCGAAGGACACCGCGCTCCGCTCGAAGGTGGCATCGTCGAACGTCCATTTCGGCGACCACATCGACCAGAGCTGGCGCGCAAATCCGCGCCGGTTGCGCTCCAGCGCGCGGCGGCCGCGCTCGTTGTGGAAGAGATATTGATACCAGAGCGCGGCCTCCTCCGGCGGCGAGGCCGGCTCCATGGCGCGAGCGATGTTCTGGATGTTGTAGGAATTACCGGAGACGAGGCCGATCACGCGCTCCGGATAAAGCGCCGAGACCACGCAGGCCGCGCGTCCGCCCCAGTCATAGCCGCCGACCACCGCATTGCTCGACGAATATCGCAAGGTCGATGCGGCAAGCGTCGAGGCCGTCACCAATGCGGTCAACAATGCCGGCCGCGATCTCGGCTTCGTCACGCTGGAGCCTGGAGCCCGAG
>NZ_JALBGZ010000989.1:0-1820 GCF_023006515.1 Bradyrhizobium sp. PRIMUS42 | reverse complement strand
CATCCGCACGCCCATCCAGCCGTCGCCATGGAACATGCCCACCGAGCGCACCGGCAGGATGCGCGGCAGCTCGACGTTTGAGCCGCTGACCACGCGGACGGCGTCGCCGCCGGTCGCCTGGGTCAGCGGCTTCAACGTGTCCGTGGTGGAGGTGACTTCCGAAAACTCCTTCGGATTGGTCGGGCCGACATTGATCAGCGCCTTCAGCGTGCCGTCGGTCGCCTGCCACAGGCCGAGCTCGCTCGCGGGAAGGCTGGCGCGCCATTCGCCGGGATCGGCAGCCGCGAGCGTCAAATCGTGCGACACGCCCGACGGCGAGGTCACGCTCACCGGCTGAACGCTGTCGGCCATGGTCTGACGCACCACGACGAGGTCCTTGCCCTGCACCTGCAGACGCAGCGCCTCCTCGTCGAGATCGGGTTGCTTCATCAGCCAGTGTGACATCCGCCTCAGCAGGTCGAGATGCGGGCCGCCGCCCTCATAGCCGCGCGCCCACAGCCAGATGTGATCGGACAGCAAGAGCGCAACCCGGCCCTCGCCGAAGCGCGACAGGAACAGAAGCGGCTTGCCGTCGGCCCCCGTCATCACCGGCGGGTTGACGGAATTGCGGGTGTCGACCGTCCTGAAGAAGCGGCTCCAGCGCGGCGGCTCGCTGGCGGAGCCCTCCAGGGCGCGCGTGACGGGGTGGCGTTTGCCGACGTCGGACAGATGCGCATAGAACGGCTTTTCCGTCACACCGACGGGTTCGGCCGGCAGCACGGTATCCAGCGGCGTGCGCCAGATGCTGGTGTTGGAGGCGTAGTCGGGTCCGGCCGAGACCAGCACTGCGCCGCCCGAGCGGACATAGCGCGCGATGTTGTCGAAATAGGCGATCGGCAGCACGCCCTGGCGGGCGTAGCGGTCGAAGATGATCAGCTGGAATTCGTTGATCTTCTGCTGGAACAATTCGCGGGTCGGAAACGCGATCAGCGATAATTCGTTGATCGGCGTGCCGTCCTGTTTCTCCGGCGGACGCAGAATGGTGAAGTGCACGAGGTCGACGCTGGCGTCGGACTTGAGAAGATTGCGCCAGGTGCGCTCGCCGGAATGCGGCTCGCCCGAGACCAGCAGCACGCGCAGCTTGTCGCGCACGCCGTCGATGGCGACGACGGCGCGGTTGTTCACCGGCGTCAGCTCCTTCTCGAGCGGCGAGGCTTCGATCTCGACGATGTTCGGCCCGGCATGCTTGATGTCGACGTCCACGCTCGCGGCCTGACCGCTCGATAGCGTGCGCTCGTTGATGACCTCGCCGTCCCTGCGGACCGTGACCTTGGCGCGCTCGCCGGTGACGCCCTGGTCGTCGAGGCGGTAGCTGATGGTCTGGGTCTGCCCGACGATGCCGAAGCGGGGCGCCGCCGTGATCGCGATGCGGCGATCGCGCTCGTCCTTCTGCCCGGTGATCAGCGCGTGCACCGGCGCTTGGAAGCCAAGCGCGGCGGCGTTCGCAGGAATGTCATGGACGCGGCCGTCGGTGATCAGGAACGCGCCGGCGACGCGGTCGACCGGCACGTCCGACAAGGTCGAGCCGAGGGCGCCGAACAGTTTGGTGCCGTCGGTCTCGCCGTCGGCCTGTCCGGCGTCGACGACGCGGACTTCGAGGCCCTTGATCTTCTTCAGGCTGTCGACCAGCGCCTCCTGCGCCTGCGCGGCCTCACGATTGCGATTGCCGAAATTCTGGCTCGGGCTCTTGTCGACGACGACGGCGGCAACCGAGGTGAGGGGGTCGCGGTCCTCGCGGGTGAAGGAAGGATTGGAGAGCGCCAGCAGGAACAGCGCCAGCG
>NZ_JALBGZ010000988.1:0-1821 GCF_023006515.1 Bradyrhizobium sp. PRIMUS42 | reverse complement strand
GGCGGTCCCGAACCTTGCCGGGTCGGCACGCCGCATCACGCTCGATCCGGCGTTGGCCGATGGCTTGCGCGGGCTCGCGCGGCGACACCAGACGACGCTGTTCGTCGTCATGCTGGCGAGCTTCAAGCTGCTGCTCCGTCGCTACACGGGTCAGTCCGACATCAACATCGGCGTGCCCGTTGCCAATCGGCACCGTGACGAAACGCATGGCGTGATAGGCTTGTTCGTCAACACCCAGGTGCTTCGCACGCAGATCGACGGCCGCGCGCGGATCGCGGACTTCATCGCGGCGGTTCATTCGGCCACGATCGAGGCACAGGAGAACCAGGACCTTCCGTTCGAGCGATTGCTGGAGATCCTCCAGCCCACGCGCAGCTTGAGCCAGAATCCGCTCTTCCAGGTCCTCTACAATCACCAGCGCCGTCGGGCGTCGGGCGGTCCGCCCGATCAGACCGGCCTCCAGATCGAGAAAATCGACGCCGACGTCGATACGGTCAAATTCGACCTCGCGCTCGACACCGACGAGGGGCCGTCCGGCGAAGTCCGCGCCATCTTCACCTACGCGACGGCGCTGTTCGAGGCGGCGACGATCGAACGCCTTGCCACGCATTGGATCACGATCATGAAGGCGATGGTCGCTGACGACACGCAATCGATCGCCGACGTGGCGTTGCTCTCCGAACAGGAGCTGGAGAGGCTACGCCAATGGAACGGCGCGGATGGTGGAACGACAGGCGCACCGTTCACGCCGGTGCATCGGACGGTTGCGCGGCTGGCCGCCGAAACGCCGGATGCGCCGGCGCTGGTCTTCGGCAACGATGAAATCACTTATGCCGAGCTCAACCGTCGCGCCAATCGCCTTGCGCACCACCTGATGCGCCTTGGCGTCGGGCACTCGGACCTCGTCGGCGTCTCGGCAAGACGCTCGCCGTATCTCGTTGTGGCCCTGCTCGCGATCTTGAAGACAGGCGCAGCCTATCTGCCGCTTGATCCCGAGCATCCGGCCAGGCGGCAGGTCGGCACCATGCGCGATGCCGGCGCGCGTGTCGTGCTGGTTGACGCCGATGGTTCGGCGCTGACGCCGCCGCCGTCCGGCATCGAGGTCGTTTCGCTCGATACGATCGACCTTGCGCGGGAGAGCGAAAGCGATCCGGAGATCGCGGTGGCGGCGACCGGCCTTGCCTATGTGATCTATACCTCTGGCTCCACCGGCGTCCCCAAAGGCGTCGCGGTCGAGCACGGTCCGTTCGCGATGCATTGCGAGGTGACTGCTGGGCTCTACGACATGGACCGGCACTCGCGCGAGCTGCACTTCCTGTCCTTCACCTTCGATGGTGCCCATGAGCGGCTCTGGACCGCGCTGACCTGCGGCGCAACGCTCGTGATGCGCGATGCCGATCTGTGGTCGGCCGAGCAGACCATCGAGGTTCTGCGCCGCCAGCGCGTCACCAACGCCGGCTTCCCGCCCGCCTACCTGCAACAGCTCGCCGACTTCGCGATGTGGCGCGGCGATCCGCCGCCGGTGGAGCTGTATTCGTTCGGCGGTGAGGCGATGCCCAAGGCAGGTTTCGACAAGGTCAAGCGCGCGCTCAAGCCGCGGACATTGATCAACGGTTACGGGCCGACCGAGACCGTGGTGACGCCGCTGGTCTGGAAGGTCGATGCCAGCGAGGAGATCGAGGGCAATTATGCGCCGATCGGTCGTCCGGTCGGCCGCCGCTCGGCCCACATTCTGGACGGTGATCTCAACGTCGTCCCGGTCGGCGTGACCGGCGAGCTGTTCATCGGCGGCGAGGGACTGGCGCGCGGTTACTGGCGGCG
>NZ_JALBGZ010000987.1:0-1829 GCF_023006515.1 Bradyrhizobium sp. PRIMUS42 | reverse complement strand
CGTTCTGCTTGACCGCGTTCTTGATGAAGGTCGCCGCGACCGGATGGTTCACGGCCGGATTGGCGCCGATCACGATGATGACTTCGGCGTCCATCGCAGCGGCGAACGGCGTCGGCACCGCGCTGGTGCAACTGGCCAAGCTTGCAGGGATGACCGTCATCGGCACAGTCTCGACCGAGGAGAAGGCCGCGTTCGCGAAAGCGAACGGCGCCGATCATGTCATCTTCTACCGGAGCGAAGATGTGGTGGCGCGTACCCGCGAGCTGACGGGCGGCGAGGGCGTCGGCCTCGTGCTCGATCACGTCTGCGGGCCGGAGTTCACCGGCTATCTGGGCGCACTCGGCAAATGGGGCACCCTGCTGTCCTACAACGCGTTCGCCGGATTGCCGGAAGAGAACTTGATGGCGGCGATGCGCAACCATCTCGACATCTGCCCGGCCGTGCGCTGCTTCTCCTTCCATATCTACGACCATGATCGCGACGGCCGCCGTGCCCTGATGCGCAGCGTGATCGAGGCGCTGAGCCGCAACGCGATCAAGCCGGCGATCTCGGCGGTCCTGAAGCTCGACGAAGTCAGGAAAGCGCATACGCTGCTGGAGCAGGGCTCTGCGCTCGGCAAGATCATCATGATTCCATGAGGGGATGGACCGCACGATGAGCACACAAGCACCCATTGCACGCCTCACCCGGCTGCGGCACGCGACCTTCGCCTCGCCCGATCCGGAGCGGCTGCTGGATTACTACCGCGGCGTGATCGGACTTGGCCTGGCCGGCCGCGATGGAAAACGCATCTTCCTCGCCAGCGATTCCGAGCAGCTCTCGCTGGTGATCGAGCCCGGCGATCCGGCGCTGAACAGCATCGCCTTCGAGATATCGCCTGATGTTGAGATCGAAGCGCTGGGCGCCGCACTGAAGCGGGCTGATCTGCGGCCCGAGTTTCGGAGCGATTCCCTGCCTGGCGTCTCCAGGCTGCTGTCCTTCATCGATCCCGAAGGGACACGCTTCGAGTTGATCCAGGGCTGGACGCCGACGCCCGCGCAGGAGCGGATCGGCGGGCTCGCCGTCAGCAAGCTTGGCCATGTCGCCCTTCGCACGCCCGATCCGAAAGCCGCTTCGGAGTTCTACGCCAACGTGACGGGCTTGCGGGTCTCCGACTGGATCGAGGATCGCTTCGTCTTCATGCGCAGCGGCTTCGAGCACCACACGCTCAACTTCGCTCGCGCGCCGGTGCGCGGTCTTCATCACCTTGCCTTCGAGCTGCGCGGCCCCGACCACATGCATCGGGCCTGCGATCATCTCGCGCGGCACAAGCTCTCGGTGCTCTGGGGCCCGGTGCGTCACGGCCCCGGCCACAACACCGCGATCTATCACCGCAATCCCGACGGGCACCTGGTCGAACTGTTTCACGACCTCGACCGGATGGTGGACGAGGAGCTCGGCTATTTCGAGCCGCGCCCGTGGCATCGCGATCGTCCGCAGCGGCCGAAGGTCTGGGTTGGGCTGCCGCGCGACGTCTGGGGCATGCCGCCATCGCCTGAATGCACGGAGTTCGCTCGTTAGGCGAGCGGACTACGAGTTGAAGAACGCCGCACGTGCTGCGGCCAAAGACATAATGATCGAAGGGAGGATGCATCCATGCGTCGGATGAAGCGGCTTGCTGCGGCCATTTTTCTGCTTGGCGGTTTTCTCGCAACCGGGCCGGCGTCGGCGGACACTTATCCGTCGCGCCCGATCCGCCTGCTGCACGGCTTTGCCGCCGGCGGCGCGGCCGACACGCTGTCGCGCATCATCGCCGACGGACTGTCGAAGAAGCTCGGGCAACCGATCAT
>NZ_JALBGZ010000986.1:0-1844 GCF_023006515.1 Bradyrhizobium sp. PRIMUS42 | reverse complement strand
CAGCCCGAACCCGCCGGCAAAGGCAAGGCCGGCAGCACCGATCAGGCCGCCGCCGGCGAACAGGGCGACCGCGAAAAACACGCCCGCCACAACGGCGGAGGCCACCCAGAATTTCTGCGTCGTCCAGTCGAGTCCAGCCTGCGACAGGCGGACGCTGAGCGGAACGCTCTTTTCCTGCAGGCGCCGCGCTTCGAGATCCTTCAGCGTGGTCTCGACCTGCTCGCGGCGCGAACGCTGGGTCTTCTCGGCCTGGCGTGACGTGGGCGCCTCGGCGCGCGAGATCGAGGCTCGGCGGCTCTCCGCCTTTCGTTCCCCGGACAGCAGCGGATAGAGGAACACCCAGGCGACGCCGCCGACCGCTGCGGTGGCGAGGAATGCGAGGGCGAGAACTTGCATGTTCATGACGGTGCTGACCTGCTCACGTCTTCGGCGTGACTTCCGCCGCGTCCAACGCAGCGGCAAGGCGCTTCTCGTCGCCGTAGTAACGAGCGCGTTCCCAGAACTTCGGACGGCCGATGCCGGTCGAGCGGTGCTGGCCGATGATCTTGCCGTTGGCGTCCTCGCCGACCATGTCGAAGAGGAAGACGTCCTGGGTGATGATGGTGTCGCCTTCCATGCCCATCACCTCGGTGATGTGGGTGATGCGGCGCGAGCCGTCGCGCAAGCGCGCGGCCTGGACGATGACGTCGATCGAGGCGCAGATCATCTCACGGATGGTGCGCGAGGGGAGCGAAAAGCCGCCCATCGTGATCATGGATTCGCAGCGCGACAGCGCCTCGCGGGGGTTGTTGGCGTGCAGCGTCCCCATCGAGCCGTCGTGGCCGGTGTTCATGGCCTGGAGCAGGTCGAACGCTTCTGGGCCGCGGACTTCGCCGACGATGATGCGTTCAGGACGCATGCGCAGGCAGTTGCGCACCAGCTCGCGCATGGTGACCTGGCCCTCACCCTCGATGTTGGGCGGACGGGTTTCCAGCCGCACCACGTGAGGCTGCTGCAGCTGTAGTTCGGCCGCGTCCTCGCAGGTGATGATGCGCTCGTCGTGCTCGATATAGTTGGTCAGGCAGTTGAGCAGCGTGGTCTTGCCCGAGCCGGTACCGCCGGAAATCAGCACGTTGCAGCGGACGCGGCCGATGATCTGGAGGATCTCCGCGCCTTCCGGTGAGATCGCGCCGAACTTGACGAGCTGATCCAGCGTCAGCTTGTCCTTCTTGAATTTGCGGATGGTGAGCGTCGGCCCGTCGATCGACAGCGGCGGCACGATGGCGTTGACGCGGGAGCCGTCGGCGAGGCGCGCGTCGCAGATCGGCGAGGATTCGTCGACGCGCCGGCCGACCTGGCTGACGATGCGCTGGCAGATGTTGAGGAGCTGTTGGTTGTCGCGGAAGCGAATTCCCGTGCGCTGGATCTTGCCAGCGACTTCGATGTAGACGGTGTTGGCACCGTTGACCATGATGTCGGCGATGTCGTCGCGCGACAGCAGCGGCTCGAGCGGGCCGTAGCCGAGAACGTCGTTGCAGATGTCGTCGAGCAGTTCCTCCTGCTCGGCGATCGACATCACGATGTTCTTGATCGCGATGATCTCGTTGACGATGTCGCGGATTTCCTCGCGCGCGGACTCCGAATCGAGCTTAGCGAGCTGGGCGAGGTCGATCGCCTCGATCAGCGCGCCGAAGATGGTCGCCTTGACCTCGTAATAATTGTCTGAACGCCGGCTCTCCATGGAAGGAGGCGGCGGGGCCTTATCACAGGTCTTTGGAATTTGGACAAATGGAATTGAACTGTCGTTTCGCATGCGAACGTTTCACAAGCGCACCGGCACTCCCGAATTTACGGATCTGACTGAC
>NZ_JALBGZ010000985.1:0-1845 GCF_023006515.1 Bradyrhizobium sp. PRIMUS42 | reverse complement strand
TGCCGGCGGCGGCGCGCCGCCGGCCAGCACGTCCTCATGGGCCGACACGGTGGTCGCGAGCTGTCTGACCAACCCGCCGAGCTCGTTGATCTCGCCGACCACCGACTGGATGCGGTCGGAGTTGGTCGAGTTGGACGAGGCGATGCGTCCCTCAATCGCAGCTAACCGGCGACCGAACTCGGCCACCTGGCGGGCGAGATCGGCAGTGCCGCGCGACAGATCGGCGATCTGGCCGCCGACGTCGCTGCGGTCGCGCAGCCGCATCGACACCGCGTTGTAGAGGATCAGGAAGGTCAGCGCGGTCAGGGCCACGATCGCGGATTCGGTTCCGCTGATGCCGGCGACGGCGTAGAGCACAAGCCCGAGCGAGGCCGCGACCAGAACCATGCAGAAGGCGATGAAAATCGTCGAAATGCGAATCATGCCGCGCGTTACGCCTCAAGAGCTGACTGCCTCACCCGGGAAAACACGGGTCGCTGTGCGATCCCGTCACGCCTCATGCTCCCCCAAGCCGCATGACCTTATCATCATTGTTGATTCGAGGGGATAGCGGCCTCAGTCCTGCGCGTTCAGGACGGTCCCGGAGTCAAGACGGTGCGGCGGCGCCAACCGTGTCGGCCGAGACAGCATCGCGGGTACCGAGCGGCTTGGGCCGGCCAGTTGTCGTATCCCTCAGCGTCTGCCGCTCGATCTCCGAATTCAGCTCGGCGCCGAACATGATGACGATCGCCGACACCCACATCCACATCATCAGGCCGATCGCCGCGCCAAGCGAGCCGTAGGTCGCGTTGTAATTGGCGAATTCCGAGAGATACCAGGACAGGAGCGCCGAGCCGGCGATCCAGAGGATGGCGGCGGTCACCGCGCCGAGGCTCAGCCATTGCCAGCGCGGCGCGTCGCGACTGGGCGCGAAGCGGTACAGGATCGCCAGCGCCACGAGCAGGATGAGGAACAGCAGCGGCCATCGCGCCAGCGCCACGATCAGCTTGCTTTCGGGCGCCATGCCGACGTGATTGAGCGCGAGCGGGAAGGCGACGACGGCGCCCACCATCAGCAGCAGCGCCACGATACCGCCGATCGTGAAGGCCAGCGACACCATGTTGAGCTTGATGAAGCTGCGCTTCTCGCGCTCCTCATAGGCGACGTTGAGGGCATCGAAGATCGCCTTGACGCCTGCATTGGCGCTCCAGATCGCGAGCAGGAGGCCGAGCAGGAAGGTGGCCCCTAGCGTCGTGTTGCCATGCGACACCACGCGCGCGACCTGGTCCTCGACGATCTGGAACGAGCCCTCGGGCAGCATGGTCGCAAGCGTCTGCAGATTGGCGCTGATCGTCGCGGGATCGGCGAATAGTCCGTAGGAGGAGACCACCGCCGTGACGGCGGGGAAAACCGCGAGCAGCCCAAAGAACACGACGCCGCCTGCGGTCGCCAGCAGCCGATCCTCGTCGATGCGCTGATAGGTGCGCCAGAAAATATCCTTCCAGCCCGCCCAGGGGATCGTGAACGGGCTCTTCGCATGACGGCCGCGGCCGGGCTCCACGGCTGCGCTCGCCGGATGCGTTTCCGGTGAATTCGCCTCGCCTTTGCGGTGGTCTTGGGGAGGTCCCGATGGGACCACGCCGGAGTCCTGAAAGTAGCGCTCCGCAGTCAGAACGAAGACCGCCGTTGCCGCCACCAGCAGCCAGGAGTCGATCTGTTCGGAGCGCCGCACCAGCATTCAAGCGTCCAATCTTTGACCGTGACGCCTGCGGCGCGCCGCCGTGAAGCCCGCCAGTCCAATCGCGGCGAGCATCAGGCCCAGCTGCACGGGCCGGTTGGTGCGAACGGGCCGGGCCCTTCTGCCAT
>NZ_JALBGZ010000984.1:0-1849 GCF_023006515.1 Bradyrhizobium sp. PRIMUS42 | reverse complement strand
ATGATGGCGAAGTAGCGGAAGAGCGGGGCGTAGACCGCATCGACCATGCCGAAGGTTGCGCCGGCGAAATACGGTCCCGAGCCGAGCTCCGTCTCCAGTCGCTGGAGTCGGCCGCGTCAATTCGCTGAGCCGCGCGATCTCGCCTTTCTGGTTCATGCCCATCTCGACGACCCAGAGACTGGCGTCGGGCCGTGCATTGCACAGCGTCAGCGGCACGCCCCAGAAATTGTTGAAGCTCGACGGGCTCGCATAGGCGTTCGGATAGGCCGCCAGAAATTCCTTGGTGCTGGTCTTGCCCGCGCTGCCCGTGAGCCCGATCACCGGCCCCTTAAAGCGGGCGCGCGCGGCGCGCGCGAGGCCCCAGAGGCCGTCGATCAGTGTGTCCTTGACGACGATCTGGGGAATGCGAATGCCGGCGATCTCGTGCGGCACGATCATCGCGACCGCGCCGGAAGCTTCAGCCTTGTCCGCGAATTCCCAGCCGTCGCGCGCGCTGGCGAAAGCCGAGATGAATCCGCCGCTCGGCGTGCCGCTCAGCGCAACGAACAGGCTGCCCGGCTTCACCAGCCGGCTATCCTGGGTGACGAAGTCGATCGGGGTGTCCGGGAACGATCCGGCAACGCCCAGCGCGCGCGCCACTTCGGCAACCGTCCATATCGGCCCGCTCATGCAACCCTCGACGCTAATGCGGCGGCGACCGCCTCGTGATCACTGAAGGGCAAGACCTCTGCCCCGACGATCTGCCCGGTCTCGTGGCCCTTGCCGGCGATGAGCAGCGCATCGCCATCCTGCAACTCCTCGATCGCGGCGCGGATCGCAGCAGTGCGGTCGCCGATTTCGCGGGCGCCCTTCGCAGTGGCGAGGATTTCGGCGCGGATCGTTTCGGGCTTCTCGCTGCGCGGATTGTCGTCGGTGATGATGATGCCGTCGGCATTCTCGGCCGCGATCTCGCCCATGATCGGACGTTTGCCGGCATCGCGGTCGCCGCCGGCGCCGAACACGACCACCAGCCTGCGCTTGGCATAGGGACGCAGCGCCTGCAGCGCCTTCGCCAGCGCGTCGGGTTTGTGCGCATAGTCGACGAAGATCGGCGCGCCGTTGCGCTCGCCGACGCGTTCGAGCCTGCCTTTGGCGCCTTCGAGATGCTCCAGGCTCGCGAACACATTGGCCGCATCGCTGCCGGTGCCGATCGCAAGGCCGGCCGACACCAGCGCGTTCTCGATCTGGAATTCGCCGACCAGCGGCAGCCGGATCGAATGGCTCTTGCCACGATGTTCGACCGTAAGCTTTTGCGAGAAACCTTCGACCACGGCTTCGGTGAGACGGATGCCCTCGCCTGCCCCGTCGCCGTTGCGGCCGACCGCCATCACGCGCAGGCCGCGCGAGCTTGCCGCGCCGATCACGTCTGCCGAGCAATCATGATCGGCCGAGATCACCGCCGCGCCGCCCGGTGAAACGAGTTCCCGGAACAGGCGGAGTTTCGCCGCAAGATAATGCGCAACGGTCGGATGATAATCCATGTGGTCGCGCGAGAGATTGGTGAAGCCGCCGGCGGCGACGCGCACGCCGTCGAGCCGGTACTGGTCGAGCCCGTGTGAGGACGCTTCGAAGGCGAGATGCGTGACGCCCTGACGCGTAATCTCGTCGATCTGCCGGTGCAGCGCGATCGGATCCGGCGTCGTCAGCGAACCGTAGACCGTGCGCTTGGGCGAGACGAGCCCGATGGTGCCGATGCTGGCGGAGGCATGTCCCAGCCGCTCCCAGATCTGGCGGGTGAAGGCTGCGACCGAGGTCTTGCCGCTGGTCCCGGTCACGGCCGCGACGGTCGCGGGTTGGGCGGGGAAGAAGC
>NZ_JALBGZ010000983.1:0-1851 GCF_023006515.1 Bradyrhizobium sp. PRIMUS42 | reverse complement strand
GATGCCGCGGCCTGGCCGGACGACGTCCGCGTCGCCGTCAACCTGTCGCCGCTGCAGTTCCGCAGCGGCAATCTGCTCTCGATCGTCACCGACGCCTTGAAGCATTCCGGCCTGCCGCCGCGGCGGCTCGAGCTCGAGATCACCGAGACGCTGCTGCTGGAGAAGAGCGCGCAGGTGCTGGCGAGCCTGCATGCGCTGCGCGCGCTGGGCGTCCGCATCTCGATGGACGATTTCGGCACCGGCTATTCCAGCCTCAGCTATTTGCGCAGCTTCCCCTTCGACAAGATCAAGATCGACCAGTCCTTCGTGCGCGATCTCGGCGCCAACCGGGAGGCCCAGGCCATCATCCGCTCCATCGTCAGCCTCGGCAAAGGCCTGGGCGTCACCATCACCGCCGAGGGCGTCGAGACCGAAGCCGAACTCAGCTGCCTGCGCACCGAGGGCTGCGACGAGGGCCAGGGCTTTCTGTTCAGCAAGGCCCGGCCGAATGCGGAGATCATCAGCTTGCTCGCTGCCCAGCGCGGCATCGACGGTGAGGAGGATGCGCTGGTGGCGTGAGCGGGGCGGCGGGGCAATCGAACCTCACGCGCGCTGTCCGCGTCTCACCATCGGATCGAACGAACGGATGCGGCTTCCCCATGACCTCCGATGCGCCTCCGCCTCCGGTGCCCGGACCGCGCTATGCCCGCTTCTCCAGGCGGTTCAAGGCCGTTCTGCTCGACTGGATGCTGGCGATGGCTCTGCTGTTCGGCGCTGTGGCGCTCGCCAGCAATGTCGCGAGCGATGGGCTCAGCCGCAGTCTCGGTGTCGCGGTCGTCGTCATCCTGCTGCTCTACGAACCGGTATTGGTCTGGCGTGCCGGCGGCACGCTCGGGCACATCTGGACCAATTTGCGCGTGATCGACGATCGCGGCGGCAATCTCAGTTTCACCAAGGCGTTGGCACGTTTCGCCGTCAAGAGCATTTTGGGCTGGTATTCGTTCGTGGTCATGGCTGCCACGCGCCGCAACCAGGCGGTCCACGATCTGCTCACGCATTCGACCGTCCAGATCCGCGATCCTGCCAAGGCAAAGCCGGGCCAGTTCGTCACCGAGCGGCGTGAGGATGATTCAACGATGCCCTCACGGCTGCGGCGAACGCTCGTGACGGTGGTCTATCTTGTGCTCAGCGTCTTCCTCTATTTCGGCGTGCTCGCGGCCCTGGTCCGGGCCGGCGTCCTGTCGCGTGCGTGCCTCTACCAGGACATTTGCAACGGAAGCGACCGCATCAGCGACTCCGCCGCCGCTGTGGCCCTCCTCCTGATTATTGCCTTTCTCATCGTCATGGGCTGGCGCGGCCGGTTGCCAGGCGCGCGCAAGCCGGCATGACGCCGTGCTGAAGGCGTGTGATTGTCGATGCGTCGGGAAGTAAGGGACGCGCTGCTCCGTTAACCTCTCCCGCTCGCGGGAGAGGTCGCGCCGGAGACGCGGGCGAGGGTTCTTTCCTCTGGGGGATTGTCCCGTTGCGGAGACACCCTCTCCCCGACCCTCCCCCGCAAGCGGGGAGGGAGCGCACCGACAGCGCGGAAGCGATCACCCTCCCGCCAAAATCGTCTTTCCCACATCCTCGTAATGCGTATCGCGCGCCTGGATCTGCTGGGCGATGGCGTGCATGTCGCGAAACCGCCGCTCGAACGGGTTGCTGCGGAACACCGCGGTCGCACCGGCCATGTGATAAGCCGTGTCGACCACCTTGGCCGATTGATGGATGGTCCAGGTCGCAGCCAGGCGGACCGCGCTGCGATGCGCCGCGCTGAATTCGCCGGTCGCGCAGAGGTCGCGCCACATCGCATGCGCGGTCGCGTAGAGGTAG
>NZ_JALBGZ010000982.1:0-1854 GCF_023006515.1 Bradyrhizobium sp. PRIMUS42 | reverse complement strand
GGGTCTCGACCTGAAGCGTGGTGTGGCCGATGCGGAACGAGGCCTTCAGCAGCTGCGCGGTCTCCATCAGGAAGGCATCGCCGGTGCCGGTGGGCATGACGAGGTGGCAGGCTGCCGGTCTCGTGCAGCAGGCGGCCGACCAGCGTCGACTTGCCGTGGTCGACATGGCCGACGATGACGATGCGGACCTGGGGGCGCGTGGTGCCGTTCGGGGTCGCAGGCGAAGCGGGGGTGACGATCATGTTCATAACGCGCTCGCGTCCTTGATCAGAGATAGCCGGCGACGCGAAGGCGCTCGAAAGCGTCCTCGGTCTCGTGGTCCAGCGCGCGCCCGGCACGCTCCGGCACCTTGGTCTGTTCGAGCTCGATCAGGATCTCGTCGATGCTCGTGGCGTTTGAGGCGACCGGATTGGTGATGTCCTGATCGCCCAGCGAGCGGTAGCGCTTACCGTTCTGCGACAGATAGAGCGGGATGATCGGGATGTTCTCGCGCTTGGTGTAGGCCCAGATGTCGGCCTCGGTCCAATGCAGGATCGGATGGATGCGCAAGTGCGCGCCTTGCGGCGGCGAGGCGTTGAAATGATCCCAGAACTCCGGCGGCTGGTCGCGCACGTCCCAATTGCCTTCGAGGCCTCGCGGCGAGAACACGCGCTCCTTGGCGCGCGTTGCCTCCTCGTCGCGGCGGATGCCGGCGATCAGGCCGTCAAAGCCGTATTTGGCGAGCGCCATCTTGAGGCCCTCGGTCTTGCGCGCGGCGGAACGGGCGGCGGGCGGCAGCGTCGGATCGACGGCATCGATGGGCGGGCAGGGCTCGACACGCAGATCGAGCTCCCACTCTTTGCCGTAATGATCGCGGAACCGATACATCTCCGGAAACTTCTTGCCGGTGTCGACATGGAGGGCCGGGAACGGCAGCCGGCCGAAGAAGGCCTTCCGCGCCAGCCAGATCATGACGTTGGAGTCCTTGCCGAGCGACCACAGCAGCGCGATCTTCTTCAGCCGGGCGAAGGCCTCGCGAAAGATGTAGATGCTCTGCGCCTCGAGCTGGTCGAGATGGTCCATGCTGGGCGCAACATCAGCAGAAAATTCTTGCGAGCCCCCGCGGCTGAGGGGGCCCGGGCTGCTCACTCCGACAAGCGCGGAATCGTCCTTGAGAAGATGCATCTCTGCCACTTTGCGTTTGGAGGCGAAAATTCTATAGTCACTGCGCGAAGTAGAAGAAAAAATTTTCTCTTTGCGCGCTCGAAACGACACATATATAGAAAATAATTCCAGTCAACCCCGTATCGGGGGAAGCGAGTATCGTATGCGGTTCTTGCCGGTGTTTCTCGATCTCAAGGCCGGTCCGGTGGTTCTCATCGGTGCGGGCGAGCTTTTGCGCGCCAAGTTGCGCGTGCTCGCGGCGGCCGGCGCGCGCATCCGCGTGCATGCGATCGACGGCAATCAGGATCTGGGGCTCAGCTCTGAGGACGCAGCCCGCATCGAAATCGCGGCCGGCGATCCGCTCACCACCGATCTCTCGGGTGTCATCGCCATCGTCTGCGCCGGAGCAGGCGACGTCGGCGTTGCGATGTCGGCGCGGGCCAAGGCGCTCGGCCTGCCCGTCAACGTCATGGACGACCTCGAGCATTCCAGCTTCATCTTCCCGGCAATCGTCGATCGCGGCGATGTCGTGGTCGCGGTCGGTACCGGCGGCACCTCGCCGGTGGTGGCGCGACGCGTGCGCGAAAAGATCGAGGCGCTGCTTCCGGCGCGCATCGGCGAGCTCGCCGAATTCATCGGCGGCTTCCGCAAAGCCGTCAATGAGCGCATCGCCGAGTTTCCGCTGCGCCGCCGGTTCTGGGAGCGGGTGAT
>NZ_JALBGZ010000981.1:0-1856 GCF_023006515.1 Bradyrhizobium sp. PRIMUS42 | reverse complement strand
GGCTCGGCCAGCAAGAACAAGGTCGATGCGGACTTCCTGGCAACGTTCGGCTTCTCGCTGTCTGCGGCCGGCGTCGGTCAGTGGCAACTCCACCGGTGCAACCGGCTCGAGCCCGTTCAGCAACGCGGCGAGCGCGATCTCGAGCGGCGTGAGCGAGGGCGGCAGGCGCTGGGTCATGCGCCATGGTGGACCATGCATCGCCCGCTTTGGCAACCGCCGGCGATGCTGGCCTCAACCGCCCGACCGGTCCGAATTCGGGAAGAACAGCTGCTGCCCGTCGACCTTGTAGCCGGCGATCGCCGTCTGCCCCTCCGGCGAGGTCAGCCAGTCGATGAAGGTCTGCGCGAGATCCTTCTTCACGTTCGGAAACTTCTCTGGGTTCACCAGCATCACGCCGTACTGATTGAGCAGCCGCCGGTCGCCTTCGACGACGATGTCGAGATCGCCGCGATCCCTGAACGAGATCCAGCTGCCGCGGTCCGACAGCACATAGGCATTCGCGGCGCGCGCGGCGTCGAGGGCCGAGGTCATGCCCTGCCCGACCTCGCGATACCAGGCGCCCTTGGCAGCGCCGATGTCGATGCCGGCGACGATCCATAGCGCGAGCTCCGCGGCGTGGGTGCCCGACCGATCGCCGCGCGTCACGAACGGCGCGCCTTTGGCTTCGATCGCCTTCAGCGCCGTCACGATATCCTTGCCCTTCACGGCTGCCGGATCGCTCTTCGGCCCGATCAGCACATAGTCGTTGTACATCACGTTGAAGCGCTTCACGCCAAACCCGTCGGCGACGAATTTCTCCTCCTGCGGCCGCGCGTGCATCAGCACGACGTCGGCCTCGCCCCGTCGCGGCCCGTTGAGCACCTCATCGGCACGCCGCGCGATCACGGTCACCTCGATGCCGGTCTTGTCCTGGAAGATCGGCAGCAGATAGTCGAGCAGGCCGGAATCCTGCGTCGATGTGGTCGAGGCCAGCACGATCGCGCGGTCCTCCGCGGATGACGCCGCAACGCCCGCGGCGAGGCCGCAGAAGAGCGCGAATGCAACGGAGAGGCGGCGGACGGCCATGATCGGGTTCCCATTGAATAAGACGTAGTCATGATGGCGAGCGATTGCGCCGCACTCGTGACGCATCTGCTGCCTTGCGCTCCGCAGTCGGGAAATTTCGGCAAGCACGCACGCTTTGAGATCGTTCACCAAAGCAGACATCGCGCGCGCGGATGTGTTGCAAAGCAGCGAGATCATCAGGCATGGTTCCCGGGGACACAAATTGAAATGCAGAATTGCACCTGCGTTAGACGTCAAAAAGAAGCAAGAATTTGCATAGGAATGCAGGATGGAATTCCTGACGACCAGCGAAGCCGCCGATTACCTTCGGCTCGGCGAACGCAAACTTTACGAACTCGTCACCACCGGCGCGATCCCCTGCACCAAGGTGACCGGGAAGTGGCTCTTCCCACGGCACGAACTCGATCTCTGGGTGCTGTCGGGCCTTGCGCGTCCGGCCGGCATGCTGATCGCGGAGCCGCCGCCGGTCGTGGGCGGCAGCCAGGACGAACTGCTGGATTGGAGCCTGCGCGAGTCCGGATCCGGCCTGGGATCGATGAGCGAGGGCAGCATGCGCGGGCTCGAGCGCCTGCAGCGCAACGAGGTGATGGCGGCGGCGGTGCACTTCCACGGCCTGGATGCTTCCGACGATCTCGCCGGCGATGCCAGTGTCGAAGCGCTGCGCGCAGCTCCCGACCTGCATGATGCGGTGCTGGTGGCGTTCGTGCGCCGCGAGCAGGGTCTCGTGCTGCCGCAAGGCAATCCCAAGCACCTGCACGGCCTGACCGACGTGCTCGCGCGCGGCGCCAAAA
>NZ_JALBGZ010000980.1:0-1860 GCF_023006515.1 Bradyrhizobium sp. PRIMUS42 | reverse complement strand
GGACAGGCGGCGCTGCGGACCGCGCGCCTCGCGCAGGCCCGGCGCCTGATCGCGGGACACCTGCAAAATCCGGATCTGGCGCCGACGATGGTGGCTGATGAGCTCGGCGTTTCCGTGCGCCACCTGCACATGCTGTTCGAGACCGCGGAGAAGAGCTTCTCGCAGACCGTGACGGACGAACGCCTGAAACAGAGCCGCCGCCTGATGCGCGAGACCCCCGAGCGGCTGATCGCCGACGTCGCGGCCGCCTGCGGCTTCGAGAGCCTGGCGACCTACTACCGGGTCTTCAACGCCGCCTACGGCATGGCCCCGGGTGACTTCCGGGCCCAGGGCTCGGATCGGCGTTAGCCGCCATTTTGGCGGCTCCGGCCGGAGCGCGGGGCCGGGCGAAAAACCCCGGTCGCGCCCGCTATTTGGTAAAAACCTCAGGCTTTTAGAGCCTTCCCGCGCCCGCTCCATTGACTTTGGCCGATTCCCGCCTATGTTCCGGGACGACGCGGCTCAGATCGAAGAGCGATTCCTGAGCGTTGCGCTTTGTCCGCGTGAGTCAGCACCCCCAGCTTCTTAGAGAGCGCGCCGTTTCGGGGTGGAACGCGACAGCCTTATCACCCTCGATTCCGAACGGCGGTTTCGACCAGAGGCTCAATGTCCTTTTCAAATCTCGGACTGTCCGAAAAAGTCCTCGCCGCAGTGGCGGCCACCGGTTACACCACCCCCACCCCCATTCAGGAACAGGCGATCCCCCACGTCCTCGCACGCAAGGACGTGCTCGGCATCGCCCAGACCGGCACCGGCAAGACCGCGGCCTTCGTGCTGCCGATGCTCACCATCCTCGAAAAAGGGCGCGCCCGGGCCCGTATGCCCCGCACGCTGATCCTCGAGCCGACCCGCGAGCTCGCGGCCCAGGTCAAGGAGAACTTCGACCGTTACGGCGCCGGTCAGAAACTCAACGTCGCGCTCCTGATCGGCGGCGTCTCCTTCGGAGACCAGGATGCCAAGCTGACGCGCGGCGTCGACGTGCTGATCGCCACCCCCGGCCGCCTGCTCGACCATACCGAGCGCGGCGGTTTGCTCCTCACCGGGGTCGAGTTGCTCGTCATCGACGAAGCCGATCGCATGCTGGACATGGGTTTCATTCCGGACATCGAGCGTGTCTGCAAGCTCGTCCCGTTCACGCGACAGACCCTGTTCTTCACCGCGACCATGCCGCCGGAGATCCGGCGCATCACCGAAGCCTTCCTGCACAATCCGCAGAAGGTCGAGGTGTCCAAGCCCGCGACCACCGCCGTGACCGTCACGCAGGTCCAGGTGCCCGCCGGGCGCGAGTCGCACGAGAAGCGCGACCTGCTGCGCCGCCTGCTGCGCGAAGCCAAGGACCTCAAGAACGCGATCATCTTCTGCAATCGCAAGCGCGAAGTGGCGATCGTTCACAAATCGCTTCAGAAGCACGGGTTCAGCGTCGGCGCCCTGCACGGCGACATGGACCAGTCGGCCCGCACGGCCGCGCTCGAGCAATTCCGCAAGGGTGAGCTGCCGTTGCTCGTCGCCTCCGACGTCGCCGCCCGCGGCCTCGACATTCCCGAGGTCAGCCACGTCTTCAATTTCGACGTTCCCCATCACGCCGACGATTACGTTCACCGCATCGGCCGCACCGGCCGCGCCGGGCGCACCGGCACTGCGATCTCGATCGTGACGCCGCTCGACCAGAAGTCGATGGTGGCAATCGAGAAGCTGATCGGCCAGAGCATTCCGCGCGCCGAGGGCGATTTTGAAATCCACGCCGAAGCCTCCGATACAACCGAGCGTCCGCGCGAGTCGCGTGGCCGCGAACGCTCCCGCGGCGGGCGCGGCAAGCCGCAG
>NZ_JALBGZ010000097.1:0-13032 GCF_023006515.1 Bradyrhizobium sp. PRIMUS42 | reverse complement strand
CGCCGACCCACGCGCGAGGCTGCGGTGAGGCGGCCTTCCGACCAGTCGGGGCCGACCTCCACGATGTGTCCGCGCTCGCGAAGATTTTCGATGGTTGCCTTGGGCACGCGGTTCTCGACCACGAGCACGCCGGGGCGCGCGGTGCGCGGCCAGAACGAGATCGGGAAATGCTCGGAGTGCCAGGCCGGCTCGTCGATCGCTTCCTGGAGATTGAGATTGCAATGGACGTGGCGCAGGAAGAACTGCGTGATCCATTGATCCTGCTGGTCGCCGCCGGGCGAGCCCCAGGCGAGGTAGGGCTCGCCATCGCGCAGCGCCATGGTCGGCGACAGCGTGGTGCGCGGCCGCTTGCCCGGCGCGAGCGAGCTCGGTTGGTTCTCTTCCAAGTCGAACATCTGCGCACGGCTGCCGAGGCAGAAACCCAGCTCGGGAATGATCGGGGAGGATTGCAGCCAGCCTCCCGACGGCGTCGAGGACACCATGTTGCCGGCTTTGTCGATGATGTCGAAATGCACGGTGTCGCCGCGCACCTCGCCGAATCGCCCCACGGTTGGTTCACCGGCGCCAAGCGCGCCAACGGCCTCGCGTTGGCCTTCAGCGCGGCGCAGCTTGACCACGCCGCCAAGGCCCTCCACCATGCCGGGCCGGAGATCGAGCGAAGCTTTCTCGGTAACCAACTTACGACGTTCGTCGTTGTAGGCATCCGACAGCAGCGTCCCGATCGGGATCTCGCTGAATTTCGGATCGCCGTAGAATTTCTCGCGGTCGGCGAAGGCGAGCTTTGCGCATTCGATCTGGAGGTGGATGAACTCCGGCCCGGTCGGATCGAGTCCGTCGAGCGCAAAGCCCTTCAATAGCGCGAGCTGCTGCAGGGTGACCGGTCCCTGGCTCCAGACGCCGGCCTTGCAGACGGTGTAGCGGCCATAATCGTAGGTCAGCGGCGCCTCGATCGTCGGCTGCCAGCGCGCCATGTCGTCGGCGGAAAGGACGCCGCGATGCGGCGAGCCGCTGACGTCCATCACTTCCTGCGTCCGGCAGAACTTGTCGATAGCTTCGGCGACGAAACCTTGCGACCACGACTTGCGCGCGCGCTCGATCTCGGCGTCACGGCCTCCACCGCCGCTCTCGGCTTCGTTGAGAATGCGGGTGTAGGTCGCCGCCAGTGTCTTGTTGGTAAAGAGCGTGCCGGGCTTCGGCACCTCGCCGTTCGGCAGGTAAACCGCCGCCGAGGTCGGCCAGTGCTTGCGGAACAATTGCTCGACGGTCTGGATCGTGGCGCAGGCGCGCTCGACCAATGGATAGCCGTCGCGCGCGTAGGAGATCGCGGCCTCCAGCACATCGCGCACGCGCATCGTACCGTAGTCGCGCAGCAGCATCATCCAGGATTCAAAGGTGCCGGGGACGCAGGCCGCGAGCAGGCCGGTGCCTGGCACCATGTCAAGGCCCTCGCTCCTGTAATGCGCAATGGTGGCGCGCGCCGGCGCCGGTCCCTGGCCGCAGATCACCTCGGTGCGCCCATGCTTCACGTCGTGCACGATGACAGGCACGTCGCCGCCGGGGCCGTTCAGATGCGGCTCGACCACCTGGAGCGTGAAGGCTGTGGCAACGCCGGCGTCGAAGGCATTGCCGCCCTTTTCCAGAATAGCCATGCCGACGGCGGTCGCGATCCAGTGCGTGGTGGCAACGACCCCGAACGTGCCCTCGATCTCGGGGCGCGTCGTGAACGGATCGGGATTGACGTTGCTGGCCATGGATTACCTCATTTGCGGCACGCGCAATTGATCACAGGCGATGCCGCGCCGCCAATGCGCTGCTAGCATGGCACGCGCGCATCACGCCGGGACCGGCGCGGTGTTGACCGCGTGGCAGGCGACACCGTCGATCAGTTCCGGCGTCTCCTTGCGGCAGAGATCGAACGCCAGCGGGCAGCGCGGATTGAAGGCGCAGCCGGAGGGCGGGTTGATCGGGTTCGGGATCTCGCCCTTCACGGGGATGCGCTGGCGGCCGCTCATGGCAAGATCAGGCACGGCGCCGAGCAGCATCTTGGTGTAGGGCATGCGCGGATTGGCGAACAGCTCGCGTCCCTCCGCGATCTCCACGATGCGGCCGAGATACATCACGCCGACGCGGCTCGCCATGTGGCGAACCACGGCGAGGTTGTGGCTGATGAACATGTAGGTCAGGCCGAACTTGTCTTGGAGGTCGCGCATCAGATTGAGAATCTGCGCCTGCACGGAGACGTCGAGCGCCGAGGTCGGCTCGTCGCACACGATGAACTCGGCATCGGAGGCGAGCGCCCGCGCGATCGCGATACGCTGGCGCTGGCCGCCGGAGAATTCGTGCGGAAACTTCAGCCGGTCGTCGGGATGCAGGCCGACAAGGCTGAGCAACTCGCCGACGCGGGCCTGGATGTCGCGCTCGCCCTGGATCAGGTTGAAGGCGCGGATCGGCTCGGAGATGATGGCATCCACCCGGAAGCGCGGGTTCAGGCTCGCATAGGGGTCCTGGAAGATCATCTGGATGCGGCGGCGCAGCTTTCGGCGTGCCGGCGCTTGCCGCGGATCCGTCATCGAGACGCCGTCGATCAGGACGTCGCCCGAGCTGGGCGGCAGCAGGCCCACGACCATCCGCGCCACCGTGGTCTTGCCCGAGCCGGATTCGCCGACCAGCGCAAACGTCTCGCCCTTCCTGATATCGAATGCGACGTGATCCACCGCCTTGAGATATTCGAGGTGCCCGCCTTCGAGCACGCGGTTGAGCCAGGGTTTTGAGACGTCGAAGACGCGACGCAGGCCCCTGGCCTGAACGAAGGGGGCGCTCATGCCGCGCTCTCCGCCGGCACATTGTCATAGAGATGGCAGGCGACCGATTGCGCGCCCCGTGGCAGCGGCTCCGGCCGGTCAACACGACAGCGGTCGAATGCGAAGTCGCAGCGCGGATTGAACGAGCAGCCGCGCGGGATTGCCGACAGCCGCGGCATGGAGCCGGGAATCTGCATGAGGCGCTTGTCGTCGCCGGCCAGCGTCGGGATCGCGCCCATCAGGCCCTTGGCGTAAGGGTGCAGCGGATTTCTGACGACATCCTGGACCGGACCGATCTCGGCGACACGGCCGGCATACATCACCGCGACGCGGTCGGAGGTCTCCGCGATCACGCCCATGTCGTGCGTCACCAGCATCACGGCGGTGCCGTGGTCGCGGCCGAGCCGCTTGATCAGCGAGATGATCTGCGCCTGCACGGAGACGTCGAGCGCGGTGGTCGGCTCGTCGGCGATAATCAGCTCGGGCTCGGCGCAGATCGCCAGCGCAATCACGACGCGCTGGCGCATGCCGCCCGAGAATTCGTGCGGATAGCCGTCGATGCGCTTTTCCGGCGCGGGAATGCCGACCTCGGCGAGCAGGTCGATGGCGCGGCGGCGGGCGGCCGTCTCCGACAGGTTCAGGTGGGTTCGGATCGTCTCGATGATCTGGTCTCCGACCCGGTAGAGCGGATTGAGCGAGGTGAGGGGGTCCTGGAAGATCATGCCGATCCGCTTTCCACGGATGCGGCGCATCTCCTCCGGCGGCAGATTGTCGATGCGCTGACCGGCCAGATGGATCTCGCCGCCGGCGATGCGGCCGGGCGGATCGATCAGGCCAATCACGGCGAGACCGGTGACGGATTTGCCGGCTCCGGATTCGCCGACCACGCCCAGCACTTCGCCTTTGGCGATGTCGAAGGAGACGCCGTCGATGGCGCGCAGCGTGCCGCGGCGGGAAGCGAACTCCACCTGAAGGTTGCGCACGGAGAGAACGGGCTCGGTCATGGGCGAGGCGCTCTTGTCAAAGTTTTGCTCATCGAAGTTTTGGGTTGAGCGCGTCGCGCAGCCAGTCGCCGAGCAGGTTGATCGACAGGATCAGCCCGGCCAGCGCGAGTCCGGGAAAGGCGACGATCCACCATTCGCCGGCGAAAAGATAATTGTTGCCGATGCGGATCAGCGTGCCAAGCGAGGGCATGGTGTCGGGCAGGCCGACGCCGAGGAAGGAGAGCGTCGCCTCGGTGATGATGGCCAGCGCAAGATTGATGGTGGCGATGACGAGGATCGGCCCCATCGTGTTGGGCAGCACGTGTCGCAGCATGATCTTCGGCGCGGGCAGGCCGATCAGCTGCGCGGCGGCCACGTAGTCCTTGTTCTTCTCGACCATCACGGAGCCGCGCACCGTCCGGGCATAGCCGACCCAGAAACTCAGGCCGATCGAGATCACCAGCACCACCAGCATGCTGTTGGCATCCAGCCGGTTACCAAAGATCGATTTCGCGATGCCGTTGACCAGCAGCGCGATCAGAATGGCGGGGAAGGTGAGTTGCACATCGGCGATCCGCATGATCACGCCGTCGACCGCCCCGCCGAAATAGCCCGCGATCAGGCCGAGCGCGATGCCGAGCGCGCCGGCGAAGATCACGCCGGCGACGCCCACGGCCAGCGAGATGCGCATGCCGTAGAGAATTGCGGAGAACACGTCGCGGCCCTGCTCGTCGGTGCCGAGCAGGAACGGGCTTTGGCCGTCGGCGGTCCAGAGCGGCGAGATCCGAGAGTTCATCAACTGGAGCTGCGCCGGATCGAACGGGTTCTGCACGGCGAGCGCGGATGCAAAGATCGCAAGCAGGAAGAACAGCACGGTAATAGCCGCCGCCACCATGGTCAGCTTGGAACGGCGGAACGAATAGAAGATGTCGCTGTCGAGAGCGCGGCTGAGCCAACTGCGGCCGGCATGCGCGGGCGGCGCGCTCTGCTTGTCGGAATTGGAGGCGACTGCGTCGGACATGCAGGGCTGCCTTATGTGGCGCGGCCGACGGTCGCGCGCAGGCGCGGATCGACCACGGTGTAGAGGATGTCGACCACCAGATTGATGGTGACGAAGATCAGAGAAACCATCAGCAGATAGGCGGCCATGATCGGGATGTCGACGTTTTGCACGGCCTGCACGAACAGGAGTCCCATACCCGGCCATTGGAACACGGTTTCGGTAATGATCGAAAAAGCAATTACCGAGCCAAACTGAAGTCCGGCCACCGTTATCACGGGAATGAGCGTGTTCTTCAGCGCGTGGCCGAAATGGATGGCGCGGGTGGTCAGGCCCCTAGCGCGAGCGAAGCGGATGTAGTCGGTCCGCAGCACTTCCAGCATCTCCGCGCGCACCAGCCGCATGATCAGGGTCATCTGGAACAGGCCGAGCGTGATCGAGGGCATGATCAGCGCCTTTAGTCCCGACAACGTGAGCAGACCCGTGCTCCACCAGCCGAGCTTGACCACCTCGCCGCGACCGAACGAGGGCAGCCAGCCCAATGTCACCGCGAACAGATAGATCAGCAAAATGCCGATCAGGAAAGTCGGCAACGAGATGCCGATCAGCGAAACCGCCTGAAACAATTTGGCGAGCACGGTGTCGCGCTTGAGCGCCGAATAGACACCCATCAGAATGCCGAACACCATGGCAAACACGGTCGCGCAGACCGCAAGTTCCAGCGTGGCCGGCATACGCTCCATCAACAACGTCGAGACCGGCTGGCGGAACTGGTAGGAGACGCCGAACTTGAATTGCGCGGCGTCGACGAAATAGCGCACGAACTGCACCGGCACGGGATCATCGAGGCCGAGCGACTTGCGCACGACCTCGCGTTCGGCCGCCGACGTGTCGATCGAGACGATCTGGTTGACGGGGTCGCCGGCGAAACGGAACATCGAGAAGGCGATGATGCCGACGGCGAACATGACGCCGATGGCCTGAACGGCGCGGCGAAGAGTGAAAGCGAGCATGCCTTCCACTGTCCTTGGGTGTGCGTGCGGCTGACGCCTCTGTCAGCCGGAAAAGGAAAGGTCCCGGAAGCCTGACGCCGCCGGGACCTCGTGTTCAACTGACGCTATTCCTTCTTGGTTGCCCAATGGAACATGACCAGGTTGTCGGCGCGCTGCGGCAGGTTGACCTTTTTCGATACGCCCCAGGCCAGCGCCTGCTGGTGCAGCGGGATGTAGGACCAGTCCTTGTTGCCGATTTCGTAGGCCTGCTTGATCAGCTGGTTGCGCTTGGCAGCGTCGGTTTCGACCAGCACCTTGTCGGTGATGGCGTCGAACTCCTTGTTGCAGTAGCCGCCGAGATTGGCCTCGCCCCGCGAAGACTTCGCATCGTCGCGGCAGCCCATGATGTCGTAGAGCACGTTGTGCGAGTCCATCGTGCTCGGCGTCCAGCCCAGCAGGTAGAACGAGGTCTGGTAGCCGCCCTGCTTCAGCACCTTGGCGAAGTATTGCGCCTTCGGCTGCGCCAGAAGATTGATCTTGACGCCGATGCGGGCAAGCATGCCGACCACGGCCTGGCAGATGGCAGCGTCGTTGACGTAACGGTCGTTCGGACAATCCATCGTGACCTCGAAGCCGTCGGGATAGCCGGCCTCTGTCAGGAGCTTCTTGGCGCCGTCAGGGTCGAATTTCGGTCGCGTGAACTCCTTGGACAGCACGAACAATTCCGGTGCGATCATCAGGGCTGACGGTGTCGACAGCCCGCGCATCACGCGCGTCTTGATCAGCTCGATGTCGATCGCCTTGTAGAAGGCTTCGCGGACGCGGACGTCCTTGAACGGATTCTTGCCCTTGATGTTGGAGTAGAGCAGCTCATCGCGCATCTGATCGAAGCCGATGAAGATGGTGCGCAGCTCCGCCCCCTTCAGCACCTGGGCGTTCGGGCTGGAATCGACGCGGGAGATGTCCTGGATCGGCACCGGCTCGATGACGTCGACTTCGCCCGAGAGCAGAGCAGCGACGCGGGTGGCGTCCGAGGCGATCGGGGTGAAAACGATCTCCTTCAGGTTACCTTCCATCTTGCCCCAGTAATTGGGATTGGCCTTGAATACGGTCTTCACGCCAGGCTGATGGCTTTCGATGGTGAAGGGACCGGTGCCGTTCTCGTGCAGCGAGGCGTAGCTCGGCGTGGTCGCCGCCACCGGCGTCGGATCGACGACGTTGTTCTCCTCGGCCCATTTCTTGTCCATGATGTACCAGACATCCCACGAGTTATGCAGGATGGGATTGGGCGAAGGCAGAACGAAGTCGACGGTGTAGTCGTCGACCTTGACGACCTTGACGTCGGGCGCAAGGCGGGTCTGCATGTTGGACCCCTTCTTGCGGACGCGATCGGCGGAGAACACCACGTCATCGGCGGTGAAAGGGTCTCCGTTGTGGAATTTCACGCCCTTGCGCAAATGGAAGCGCCAGCGGGTCGGCTCCGGAGTTTCCCAGCTCTCCGCCAGCGCCGGAATGATCTTGAGGTCCTTGTCGCGCGCGGTGAGGCCTTGATAGACGTGACCGAGATGGGCGTGGGTGGTGCTCTCATTGAGCGTATAGGGATCGAGGGACTTAAGGTCACCTTGGTTGGCATAGCGCAGCGTCTGGCTGGTCGCGGGCGAGACCGTCAACGCAAACGTACCGGCGAGCGTCGCCGCGAACAGACTCCGACATACTGACATTCTTGACCCTCTCCACACCGCCGTGCCGGTGGTTTTTGATTGTTCGGCCGGCCGATTAATCCATGTTGCCCAGAGTTCTCGACCGGTGCAAGCGCCATTCCAGCAAGGAACGCGCCAAGTTGCACCGCTGTGCAGCAATGCTGACCGTGGCGTCTGGCATGGAGGACCGCGTCTTTCGACTTTGGTTGACCATACCCGCCAATTGCGGGACGGGGCATGTCGCGCCGGCATCAGGTCGCTTGCGTCGCACCACAACTCGCGGCGATACTCCGCCAAGCCGCTCGAATCTCATTCCGGAGGGGACATGAAAGTTAACATCGAAATCGACTGCACCCCCCTCGAGGCCCGCCAGTTCTTCGGCCTACCGGACGTGATGCCGATGCAGACCGCTGTCATGGACAAGCTGCAGCAACAGATGATGTCCAACATCGACAAGGTCTCCCCGGAATCGCTGATCCAGAGCTGGTTCACCTTCGATCCGAAGATCGCGGAGCGGTTTCAGGACATGTTCGTCACCATGGCCGGTCTCGGCAGCCCGCGCAGCGGCGACAAGAAGAAATAGTGTCGCCCGGGCCGGATGGGGCGCTGGAGAGAGGCCGGCTTCGTCCGCCGGGCCTCGGCCTGCTGCTTGCCGAGGCTCGCGGCCTGTTCGAATTCAACGCCAGCCTGCTGCTGTCGCCGCTTCTGATGCGCGCGCCCAGGGGCGACGGCCATCCGGTGCTGGCGTTGCCGGGCTTTCTCGCCAGCGATCTCTCGATGATGCCGATGCGGCGCTATCTCAGCGAGCTCGGCTATGAGGCGCATGCATGGCGAATGGGCCGCAACCTTGGTGGGCTGGGGCGGATGAGGGGTTCGCTGCGCAGTCGTCTCGTCGAAATCCATGCCGCCACGGGGCGCAAGGTCAGCCTGGTCGGGTGGAGTCTCGGCGGCGTCTATGCCCGTGATCTCGCACTGTGGGCGCCCGACAAGGTTCGCTATGTCATCACGCTCGGCAGCCCTTTTGCCAACGACGTGCGGGCGACCAACGCCACGCGGCTCTACGAGGCGCTGTCCGGCGAACGGGTCGAGGATTTTGCGGAAGCGCGCGAGGCGATCGCCGGCGATCTGCCGGTGCCGGCAACCTCGATCTATTCGCGCGCCGACGGTGTCGTGAACTGGCGGACCTGCTTGCTCCGTCCCTCCGACCGTGCCGAGAACATCGAGGTGTACCTGGCGAGCCATATCGGGCTCGGGGTGAACCCCGCGGCGCTGTGGGCCGTGGCCGACCGCCTGGCCCAACCGGAGGGGGAATTCTCGCCATTTGACCGGGCAGGGCCGTTTGCCATTGCATATCCCCCGCCGGAACAGGCAGTATCGGCCTGACGAGAAGCGCCGGCTAAGGCGCCCGTCAAATCTCGGGAGGGAACTATGGCTGACGGGAAGAAGCTGTCGTCGCTGGACGCGTCGTTTCTCTATCTGGAGACGCCGGAAATGCCGATGCATGTCGGGAGCATGGCGATCTTTCGCCTGCCCGACGACTACAAGGGCGACTTCTTCGAAGACTTCAAGGCGATGATCGTCTCGCGCCTGCACATCGCGCCGATCCTGAAGGCGCGGCTGGAGAAGGCGCCGCTCGACATCGACCATCCCTCCTGGGTGGAGGACGACCAGTTCGACATCGACCGCCACATCTTCCGCGCCAGCCTGCCGCAGCCGCGCGACCGGGCCACGCTCGAGCGCATCGTCGGCTGGATGCACGCCAAGCTGTTGAACCGGGCCCGCCCGCTCTGGGAGTTCTACGTGTTCGAGGGCATGAAGGAAAACGAGGTCGGGCTTTATTCCAAGATGCACCATGCCGCCATCGACGGCGGCGCCGGTGCGGCGCTGACCAACATGATCTACGATATCTCCCCGATCCCGCGGAAGGTCGATCCGCCGACGGCAGGAGCCAAGCCCGGACAGGAGCCGCGCGACATCGCCGCGAACCTGCTCGATTCCTATCAGCAGCTCTTCACCCAGCCGCTCGATGCCTCGGCCGCCGCGAAGAACCTGCAATTGCCGCGCACCGGCAAGAGCGACATCGGCTCGATCCTGTTCGACAATGCGATGTACCAGATCGAGAGCGCGGTGCGCTTCGCCGGCAACATTCCGACCGTACTCAAGAGCGTGTCCGAGGTGCTCGGCAAGGTCTCCGATCCCAAGTCGCGCGAGAGCCTCGCCAGCATGGTGTCGCCGCCGACCATGCTGAACAAGACGATCTCGTCGGAGCGCAGTTTTGCCGGCGTGTCGATCTCGTTGTCGCGCTCCAAGGCGCTGGCGAAGCTTGCTGGCGGCAAGCTCAACGACGTCGTGCTGGCGCTCGCCTCCGGCGTGGTCCGACGCTACCTCCAGCAATATAGTACGCTGCCGGCAAAATCACTGACCGCGGCGGTGCCGATCTCGCTGCGCGAGGAGGGCAACACCGAAGCCAACAACCAGGTGTTCGGCATGATCTGCGCGATCGCGACCAACATCGACGATCCCAAGGCGCGCCTCGAGGCGATCATCGCGCAATCAACCAAGTCCAAGGAAATGTCGCATCCGCTGCGCGCCCTGATGCCGCAGGTTTCCAACATCTCGATGCTGGGCGCGCCGATCATGGTGCAGATCCTCGCGCTGCTCTACAGCCGCTCCAACCTGTCCGACGTGCTGCCGCCGGCCGCGAACATCACCGTGTCCAACGTGCCGGGGCCGCGACAGACGCTCTATGCCGCCGGCGCCGAGCTTCTGCACATCTTTCCGGTGTCGATCTCGACGCACGGGCAGGCGCTCAACATCACCGTGCAGAGCTATCGCGACCAGCTCGATTTCGGCTTCATCGTCGGCGCCAACATCATTCCGCACGTGCAGGTGATGTGCGACA
This sequence comes from Bradyrhizobium sp. PRIMUS42, assembly GCF_023006515.1. Taxonomy (NCBI): domain Bacteria; kingdom Pseudomonadati; phylum Pseudomonadota; class Alphaproteobacteria; order Hyphomicrobiales; family Nitrobacteraceae; genus Bradyrhizobium; species Bradyrhizobium sp. PRIMUS42. The sequence continues at coordinate 2,654 of NZ_JALBGZ010000097.1, read as the reverse complement.
TGCTGCCGGAGGAGTTCGCCGCGCTCGAAGCGGCCTACGCGCCGCCAGCGATCGATGTCAAGGGCGCCGCAGAGTAGGAATATTGTGATGATTGAGATGCCACCGCTCAAGTTCGTGCAGACGAACGGAATCCGCATGGGCTATTACGAGGCGGGCCCGGTCAGCGACAAGCCGCCGATCGTGCTGTGCCACGGCTGGCCCGAGCTCGCCTTCTCCTGGCGTCACCAGATCAAGGCGCTGAGCGAGGCCGGCATCCGGGTGATCGCGCCGGACCAGCGCGGCTATGGCGCAACCGACCGGCCCGAGCCCGTCGAGGACTACGACATTGAGCACCTGACGGGCGACCTCGTCGGGCTCCTCGACCATCTGAATATCGACAAGGCGATCTTCGTCGGTCACGACTGGGGCGGCTTCATCGTCTGGCAGATGCCGTTGCGGCACATCGAGCGGGTTGCAGGCGTGGTCGGCATCAACACGCCTCACACCAACCGCGCTGGGGCCGATCCGATCGAGCTCCTGCGCGCGCGCTTCGGTGACAAGATGTACATCGTGCAGTTCCAGGACCCGGCGCGTGAGCCCGACAGGATTTTCGGCAGTCGCGTCGAACAGACTTTTGATGCGTTCATGCGCAAGCCGGCGCCGCGGCCGCCCGACGCGCCGGCAGAGGAAGTGGTTGCCGGCGTCGGCGCTTCGCCGCGGGTCAATCTGGCGTTTCCGCAGATGATTGCAGCCTATGACGCGAAGCACGATCCGCGTACGCCGATCCTGTCGCCGGAAGAGAAGAAGGTGTTCGTCGACAACTTCACCCGGACCGGCTTCACCGGCGGCATCAACTGGTATCGCAACATGTCGCGCAACTGGACGCGCGCCGAAGGGCTCGATCATACGGTGCACGTGCCGTCGCTGATGATCATGGCCGAGAACGACGCGGTGTTGCCGCCGTCTTCCGCCGATGGCATGGACAAGCTGATCCCCGACCTCGAAAAATATCTCGTCCGCGACAGCGGCCATTGGACGCAGCAGGAGAAGCCGGAGGAGGTCAGCGCCAAGCTGATCGAATGGCGTAGAAGGCGGTTTGGGTGACGACCCAGCCGTCGATGTAGATGAGACGTCATTCCGGGGCGCCCGAAGGGCGAACCCGGAATCTCGAGATTCCGGGTTCGATGCTGCGCATCGCCCCGGAATGACGCGATCAGGGGGAAGCTCTTTTAATGTCATCCAAGAACCGTCTGGATCCGATCCCGCATCCGCCGACCAAGCCGGTTGTCGGCAACATGCTGTCGCTGGACTCGGCCGCCCCCGTGCAGCACCTGACGCGGCTCGCCAAGGAGCTCGGTCCGATTTTCTGGCTCGACATGATGGGCTCGCCGATCGTCGTCGTCTCCGGCCATGACCTCGTCGACGAACTCTCCGACGAGAAGCGGTTTGACAAGACGGTGCGCGGGGCGTTGCGACGCGTGCGTGCGGTCGGCGGCGACGGCCTGTTCACGGCGGACACCAGGGAGCCGAACTGGAGCAAGGCGCACAACATCCTCCTTCAGCCCTTCGGCAACCGCGCCATGCAATCCTATCACCCGAGCATGGTCGATATCGCCGAGCAGCTCGTCAACAAATGGGAGCGGCTCAACGCCGACGAGGAGATCGACGTCGTCCACGACATGACCGCGCTGACGCTCGACACCATCGGCCTGTGCGGCTTCGAGTACCGCTTCAATTCGTTCTACCGGCGCGACTACCACCCCTTTGTCGAGTCGCTGGTGCGCTCGCTCGAAACCATCATGATGACCCGCGGCCTGCCGCTCGAGCAGTTTTGGATGCAGAAGCGGCGCAAGACGATGGCTGAAGACGTCGCTTTCATGAACAAGATGGTCGACGAGATCATCGCCGAGCGGCGCAAGGGCGCGGAAGGAAGCGACGACAAGAAGGACATGCTCGCCGCGATGATGACCGGCGTCGACCGTTCGACCGGCGAGCAGCTCGATGACGTCAACATCCGCTACCAGATCAACACGTTCCTGATCGCGGGCCACGAGACCACCAGCGGCCTCTTGTCCTACACGCTCTATGCGCTGCTCAAGCACCCGGACATTCTCAAGAAGGCCTACGACGAGGTCGACCGCGTCTTCGGCCCCGATGTCAACGCCAAGCCGACTTATCAGCAGGTGACGCAGCTCACCTACATCACGCAGATCCTGAAAGAGGCGCTGCGGCTGTGGCCGCCCGCGCCGGCCTATGGCATCTCGCCGCTGAGCGACGAGACCATCGGCGGCGGCAAATACAAGCTCAGGAAAGGCACCTTCACCACCATCCTGGTGACCGCGCTGCATCGCGACCCCTCCGTCTGGGGGCCAAATCCCGATGCGTTCGATCCCGAGAACTTCAGCCGTGAGGCGGAGGCCAAACGGCCCATCAATGCCTGGAAGCCGTTCGGCAACGGCCAGCGCGCCTGCATCGGCCGCGGTTTTGCCATGCACGAGGCCGCGCTGGCGCTCGGCATGATCCTGCAGCGCTTCAAGCTGATCGACCACCAGCGCTACCAAATGCACCTGAAGGAAACCCTGACGATGAAGCCGGAAGGCTTCAAGATCAAGGTGCGTCCGCGCGCCGATCGCGAGCGGGGCGCCTATGGCGGGCCTGTCGCGGCCGCGTCCTCG
>NZ_JALBGZ010000979.1:0-1865 GCF_023006515.1 Bradyrhizobium sp. PRIMUS42 | reverse complement strand
GGCGTCGCCAGGCGGCGGCTCGCTGCGGAAGCGCCAGACGTCAATGGCGACGAAGATGGTGAGCAGCAGTCCGGCCACGATCGCGGTCTGCAACCAGATCGTCCGCGTGGTCCAGAAGAAGTCGACGCCGTGCAGGAAGCCAACGAACAGCGGGGGATCGCCGAGCGGGCTCAGCGCGCCGCCGACATTGGCGACCAGGATGATGAAGAAGATGACGACATGGGCGTTGTGGCGCCGCGGCCGGTTGGTGCGGATCAAGGGACGGATCAGGATCATCGCGGCGCCCGTGGTCCCGACGATGCTCGCCCCCAATGTGCCGAGGGCGAGGATGCCCAAATTGGTCGCCGGCGTCGCCCTGATGTCGCCGGTGATGAGGATTCCGCCGGCCACGACATAGAGCGCGAACAGCAGCACGATGAAGCCGAGATATTCGGCGAACACGGCGTGGACGAGCGCCGCCAGCGTGGCCATGCTCCCGGCAAAGACGACGAGCGCGGCGAGTGCCAGCAGCGCCCAGGCCGCGGTGATCTTGCCGTAGTGATGATGCCAGATCTTTGGAACCAGCAGCGGCCCCAGCGCGATCGACAGCAACAGGCCGGCAAAGGGCAGCGCATAGGGCCAGCGCATTGCCGCTCCGTCGAGCCCGGTCCCCGCAAACGCGCGCTGCGGCAGAAGCGTCAAGCAGAAGACGGCGAGCGCGGTACCGCCACGTGCCAACAAACCGTCAGCCGCCAATAAAATCTCTCGCCGTTTCGATTGCGCCATATTGATCGAGATTGTCGTGTCCGCCGCCCGCCATGCGAACGAACCGCTTTGGCTCATGGGCGAGTGCGTACAGACGCTCTCCGAACGCGATCGGAATGGCAAGATCATCGGTGCCATGCATCACGAGGAGCGGCGCAGTGACGCGCGCGATGCGCTCGTCCGAATGAAACGGATCGCGCATCAGAAGCCGGACCGGAACGAACCAGAACGATGACGCCGCGATGTCGGCCGTCGATGTATAGGGGGCTTCCAGGATGAGTTTTCCGACGCGATGCTCCGAGGCGATCGCAACTACCACGCCTGTCCCGAGCGAAAAGCCCCAGGCGGCGATTCGTTCCGCCGCATAGCGCGCGGTGGTGAAGGCGTAGGCGGCTGCGGCATCGCGCAGCAGGCCCTGTTCGCTCGGCGTACCGCTCGAGCCGGCATAGCCGCGATAGGACAGCGCGACGAGGCCGGTGCCATCGGCCGTCATCGCCTTGAAGCTGCTGACGCGGCCGGCGAGAAAATCACCATTGCCCGGAAAGTACAGGATCACGGGACGGCCAGGCTTTGCCGGCACGTGCCAGACGATGACCTTTTCGTCGTCCGACGTGGTCAGGATGTGCTCTTCCGCCTCGGGCAGGCCTGCGGCATCGGGGGCGGTGCGAGCGACGGTCGGAATCGGAAACAGCATCCCGCGCTGACGGACATAGAGCACGACGAGACCGGCGCAATAGACGGTCACCAGCAGGATGGCGATCCACTTGAAGATGGTCATGATACGCAGCAAGCCTTTCGGCTCAGGGCTTGCGACGGCTCCAAAGCAATTTCATGACCTCGGGCCGGAGGCTCGCCGGAACGTCGCGGCAGCCGCACGCCGCCTTGTGGGCGGCGTGCCATGCAACGCGCTGCTCGCGCGTCGCCTTCAGTGGCATGCGATGGACCGGTGCCATTCCCTATTGATGGCTGCGGTCCGTTTTCCTTCGCGCGCTACATCGCCTTGACGATGTTCTCGGTGACCTTCTTGGCGTCGCCGAGCAGCATCATGGTGTTGTCGCGATAGAACAGCGGGTTATCGATGCCGGCATAACCGGACGCCAGAGAGCGCTTGATGAACATCA
>NZ_JALBGZ010000978.1:0-1871 GCF_023006515.1 Bradyrhizobium sp. PRIMUS42 | reverse complement strand
CGCATCGGCTTGTCGCCGCCGCCCATGCGCCGCGCGAGGCCGCCGGCGAGCAGCACACCTTGCGTGGCCGGAAAACTAGTCGTCACCAGCTTCACCCTTGCGTTTGTGCTTGGCCGACTCTTCCTCGACGTAAGCGAGATCCTGGTCGTAGACGATGCGCTCCTCGCCCGCGAGGACGATGAAGCGCTTGCCGCGGGTGCGTCCGACCAGCGTCAGTCCGACCTGGCGGGCGAGATCGACACCCCAGGCGGTGAAGCCGGAGCGCGACACCAGGATCGGAATGCCCATGCGGACCGTCTTGATCACCATCTCCGAGGTGAGACGCCCTGTGGTGTAAAGAATTTTGTCCGATGCATCGACGCCGTGGCGGTACATCCAGCCCGCGATCTTGTCGACCGCGTTGTGCCGGCCGACATCCTCGGTGTAGCAGAGCGGAGTGCCCTCCTTGCACAGCACACAGCCGTGGATCGCGCCGGCCTCGAGATAGAGCGAGGGCATGGTGTTGATGGTCTGCGTCATCTGGTAGAGCCAGGAGGTGCGCAGCTCCGCCTTCGGCAGCGCGACACTCTCGACCGCCTCCAGCAGGTCGCCGAAGGCGGTGCCCTGCGCGCAGCCCGAGGTCTGCGTGCGCTTCTTCAGCTTGGCTTCGAAATTGGTGTGGTGTGTGGTGCGCACCACGACCACCTGGAGGTCGTCGTCGTATTCGACCTCGGTGACCGCGTCATTATATTTCAGCATGTTCTGGTTCAGCAAATAGCCGAGCGCCAGATATTCCGGATAGTCGCCGATCGTCATCATGGTGACGATCTCCTGGGCATTCAGGTAGAGCGTCAGCGGCCGCTCCATCGGCACCTTGATCTCGACCCTGGCGCCGGTCTGGTCGGTCCCGGTCACGCTCTGGGTCAGGCGAGGATCGTCTGGATTGGGGACAATCAGGGGCACGGGAGCTTTATCGATCTTCATCATGGTCGCGAGGTTAGCATGACATTCGGCTCCAGCCGATATAAGCATGGCAGCGAATGGACAAAATGCCTCCACTCCTCATTGCGAGCGCAGCGAAGCAAGCCAGAAATGCATCCGCGGAGACACTCTGGATTGCTTCGCTGCGCTCGCAATGACGAGGAGGGAGCGCTGGTTCCACCGGCTGGCGAGCCGTAGGAGATCGAACGGTTATGAAAGTCATCGGCCTTGCGGGCTGGAGCGGTGCGGGCAAGACCACGCTGTTGACGCGGCTGATCCCGCATTTCAATGCGCAGGGTCTGCGCGTCTCGGTCATCAAGCATGCGCATCACCAGTTCGACGTCGACGTGCCGGGCAAGGATTCCTGGCGGCATCGCGAGGCCGGCGCGGCCGAAGTGCTGGTTGCTTCGTCAAGCCGCTGGGCCCTGATGCACGAGCTGCGCGGCGCCGCGGAGCCGCGGTTGCCGGAACTATTGAGCAAGCTGTCCGCGGTCGATCTCGTCGTGGTCGAGGGTTTCAAGCGCGAGCCGCACCGCAAGATCGAGGTGCATCGCGCGGCCAACGGCAAGCCGTTGCTGTACCCCGACGATCCCGGCATTGCCGGGATCGCGACTGACACCGCCATTGACACTGGGCTGCCGACTGTCCATCTCGACGATATCGCGGCGGCTGCGGCATTGCTGCTGCGCGCCGCGATGCCGGTCGAGGAAGCCGTGGCGAAGAGCGCCGCGATACGCTGACGAGGCACCATGGCGCAACTGTCGGACGATTGCTTTGCCTTCGGCGGCCCGATGATGTCGGTCGACGAGGCCGTTGGTCTCATCACGACGCGCGTCAACGCGATCGCCGATCTGGAGACGGTGACGCTCGTCGACGCAGACGGGCGCGTGCTGGCGCGCGACGTCGCGGCT
>NZ_JALBGZ010000977.1:0-1884 GCF_023006515.1 Bradyrhizobium sp. PRIMUS42 | reverse complement strand
CACCGGAAGCGCCTGCTCGGCGGCCTGGCGCAGCATGGTGTCCGTGCTCATTCGCGCGATCTCGGCCACGAGCCGGCCCGCCTCGGCGAAGTCGGCTGATTGCGCCGACCGGAGGCGTTCGAGGGCGAGTTTCCAAGAATCGAGCCGAGGATCGAGCCGTTCCATCATGCGCGCAACGTTTAGCAATGAAGATCAGTATGCCAAGGCTGCCGTTTCCGACCCCTTAATTTCGAGTTAGCGTTTCGTGAAACTTCGAAACGAAATCGGGAGGAATATGTCATGGCACTGCTCGCAAATCATATCGCCGTCGTCACCGGCGCCGGCTCCGGTATCGGCCGGGCGATCGCGGCCGGCTATGCGCGCGAGGGTGCGCAAGTGGTGCTGCTCGACGTCAATTCCGACACTGTCGCGGACGCCGCCCAGGAGATCCGAAACTCGGGCGGCAAGGCCGAAAGCTTCGCACTCGACGTGACCCGGCGGGAGGATTGCTTCGCGCTGGCCAAGCAGGTCGCGGACAAGGTCGGACAGGTCTCGATCCTCGTCAACAATGCCGGCATCACCCGCCGCAACGCCTTCACCGCGGAGACGGAGACGGTGGCGAAGGACTGGAACGATATCATCTCGCTCAACCTCAACGGTGTCTTCAACATGACGCAGGCCTTCCTCAGCCCCTGGCGCGCGAGCAAGGGCCGCATCGTCAATATCGGCTCGATCCAGTCCTTCGTGCATCTGCGCACGCCGAGCTCGGCGGCTTACACGACCTCGAAACACGGCGTGCTCGGCTTCACCAAGGCGCTCGCGGTCGAGCTCGGCAAGGAGGGCGTGCGCGTCAACGCGATCGGGCCGGGCTTCATCGAGACCAACATCAACGCCAATGTGCGCGCCACCAATCCGGCGCTGGTGCAGGCCTTCGTCGATCACACCCCGCTGGCGCGCACCGGCAAGCCCGAGGACATCGTCGGACCCGCGGTCTTCCTGGCGTCGGATCTGTCGGCCTATGTCACGGGAACAATCGTGATGGTGGACGGCGGCTATCGGACGGTGTGAGGACGCGAGGCTCCAGCAGCATAGACGGTGTCCTCGCCCGCCTTGTGCGCAATTGCGCACTGGAGCGGGCGAACCAGTATTCCAAAGGCGGCAGCGATTGAACCGAAGCGCCGCGGCGCACGGGATGCCCCGGTCAAGCCGGGGCATGACACCCGTGACTGGAGAGAGAGATAGTCCCACATCACTCTGCATCTCGCACCAATCGCGGCGGCTTCGCGGCATTCCTGAGGTCATCTGGTGCGATCGGCCGTGGTTAACCTTTCATTAACCAAACCCGACCACCGTACATCTACGGCTAGGGGGTCGTTTGTTCTCGATCCGCTTCCAACGATGGAAGCGGGCGTTGATCGGGGAGTATGTTGATGACCACTGTTCATGTCGCCGCGTCCGAGCCGGGCGCACAATTTCTTGCTCCTAACCAGATCGTTCCGTTGCTGATCGGCGCGACCGTCGACGAGGTCGAGCGCGAGCTCGTGCTCCAGACGCTTGCGCGCTGCGACGGCAACCGCACGCGCGCCTCGCGCGTGCTCGGGCTGTCGGTACGCACGCTGCGCAACAAGATCAGGATCTATGCCGCCTCCGGCATCGACGTGCCCGCCTATCAGGATTAGCGCGCGGTTGCGTGCCGGTTGATGTTGACCGATCCCACGCGAAGCGTGGGCGGAATTGCTGCTGTCGTCAAACGCCGCTAAGTAACTTGCTTCCGGTCAAGGGGAGCAGTGGCGTGGCAGACGATCAGGGACGACGGCAGGGAGCTCAGGGACCGCGCGGGCGGCAGGGCGAGCCCGGACGGCCGGGACCGCAGGGTCATCCGGGCCGACGGGGGCCGGATGGCAC
>NZ_JALBGZ010000976.1:0-1891 GCF_023006515.1 Bradyrhizobium sp. PRIMUS42 | reverse complement strand
CATGTCGGGCGCGAGCGTCGCGCCGACGATCGAGCCGGTGGCGAAAATCACCGCCGAATTGGCGCCCGTCAGCGCCTGCGCCGCAGCAAGGCGCACCACATTGGCACGCGCGCGGGCGTCGTCGGCGATCTCATGGGCTGAAGTCACGTCAAGCATGGGATTTTCCGCCCCCAAGGGACTTTCAAGGGGCTCACAAGGGGTTTGTTGATTCCCGGCACTATGGAGGGGTGCGGGAGGGCGGGCAACCGGCGCAAACGGGCGCAGGCCATGCCTCTGACGCAATCGAACGGATGATAGCGGGCCGCGCCCTTGACGGCTTGCGCTCGATCAAACCCTATCCGCCGCGATTTGAAGGAGTTTCGTTCATGACCGTCGACGACAGGCCCACGCTCAACGCTCCCGACGACGATCCCTTTCTGTGGCTGGAGGAGATCGAGGGCACGCAAGCGCTGGATTTCGTCGAGCGGCAGAATCAACTGACGCTGCAGGCGTTCGGGGGCAAAGCCTTCGAGCACGACCGCGACATCCTAGCTGCGATCTACGACCGCCCGGACAACATTCCCTATGTCAGCCGGCGCGGCACCGATCTGCAAAATCTCTGGAAGGATGCCACCAACCCGCGCGGCCTGTGGCGGCGGACGACGCTGACGGAGTTTCGCAAAGCCCGCCCAGCGTGGGAGACCATGCTGGACATCGACAAGCTCGCAACGAGCGAAGGCGAGGACTGGCTGCTCAGCGGGATTGCCACGATGCCGGGAAGCTCGCACGCCATGCTGAGCCTGTCGCGCGGCGGTAGCGACGCCGTGACGTTGCGCGAATTCGACATGGATACGAAGAGCTTCGTGACAGACGGTTTTGCGCTGCCTGAGGCGAAGGGCGGCGCGGACTGGATCGATGCCGACACGCTGCTGCTGTCGAGCGCCCATGGCGAGGGCATGGCGACGACATCAGGCTACGCTCGGACCGTGCGGCTGTGGCGGCGCGGCCAGCCCGTTGAACAAGCGGCCGTGCTGTTCGAAGCTTCCGTGAACGACATGGCCGCGTATGGCCATATCGACCGCATGACGCCAAATCGCATGATCTGGTTCGGCCGGATGCTCGACTTCTTCAATTACAGTGTCTCGGTCGGAGACCAGACCGGCCCCGTCTCGAAGATAGACCTTCCCACCGCCATCGAGCTGCAAGCCCATGGCGACTGGCTCGCGATCAAACCGCGCGAGGATTGGTCCGTGGCCGGACAGATGCACAAAGCGGACACCGTGCTCGGCATCAGGCTCTCGGACTTGCTGGCGGGCCGCCGCGAATTCGCCGTGCTGTTCGAGCCGGCGCCTCGACGGGCAGTTCAGGGATTTTTCTGGGTCGCCGGCAAGCTCGTGCTGTCGATCCTCGACGAGCTCAGGCCGCGCTTCGAGGTCTGCACGCCATCTGCTGCGGGCTGGAGCCGCGCAACGCTTTCCGGCCTGCCTGAGATCGGCGTCGTCGACGTCTGGCCGCTCGATCGTCATCCGTCTGAGAGCAATGGCGACCTGCTCGCCAATGTGCAGGACCCGCTCACGCCGCCGTCGATGCTGCTGCTCGAACGCGGCGTCGCGAGCCCGGTTGTGCTGAAGCAGGCACCGAAGACGTTCACCGCCGACGGCCTGGTGGTGACGCAGCACGAGGCGATCTCGATCGACGGCGAGCGCATTCCCTATGTCCAGACCGGACCGGCGGGCGAGACCGGCGATGCGCCGGTGTATATGAGCGCCTATGGCGGCTTCGCTCTTGCGGTGAAGCCGTATTACAACGCCTCGCTGGGCAAGCTCTGGCTGGAGCGCGGCGGCACCACGGTGCAGGCAAACTTACGCGGCGGCGGCGAGTTCGGCACGCGCTGGCACGACGCCGGCCGGCT
>NZ_JALBGZ010000975.1:0-1895 GCF_023006515.1 Bradyrhizobium sp. PRIMUS42 | reverse complement strand
GGGTCGCCGGCCGCTCCCACGCGGCAATACAGGCCACCAATTACGGGGGCATCGCGAACGGCCCCAGGGGCTGGGGCCAAAAAACCCACTAAGCCGGTGTCGAGGTTGCACTGCTGACCGCCGCCGGCCTGATGCTGATCTCGCCGCTGCTCGGGATCTGGCTGACGATGCCGCGCGTCGGTGCCCGCAACGAGGATGCCGATGTGCTGGCCGATCCCGAGGTGAAGCTGTCCCTGACGGGACGCAGCGGGCCCCTGGTCGTCGAAATCGAATATCGCGTCGCGCAGGAGAACGCGCGCGCGTTCCACAACGTGATGCAGGACGTGCAGCTCTCCCGGCAGCGCAACGGCGCCTATGGCTGGTCGATCGCTCGCGACATCGCCGATCCTGAATTGTGGACCGAGCGCTATCACTGCCCGACCTGGTTCGATTACTTACGCCAGCGCAACCGCTCGACCCAGTCCGAACGCGCGCTGCACCAGGAGGCGATCGCCTTCCACATCGGCCCTGAGCCGGTGCGGATCCGCCGCATGCTGGAGCGTCCGTTCGGCTCGGTACGCTGGAAGGAAGAGACGCCAGACCGCGCCAACGAAGAGGTGCTGCCGGTGGTCGCGACCGCGGCGGGAAGCAGCACGTAGGCTTGTGAACCCGTAGCCGGGATGGAGCGAAGCGCAATCCGGGATTCTGTCCGCGGTAGGATTGCCCCGGATTACGCTTCGCTCCATCCGGGCGACGAGAGCTATCTACTGCCCGTGCTCGGTCAGCACCTTGTCGCAGCCTTTGCTCAGCTTCGTACGGTTCTGCTTCAGGCAGGCGAGCACGGCGCCGTCACCATTGTTCATCACGGCGCGGCAGAAGCGGCTGACATCGCGCGCACAAGCGTCGTGGCCGGGCTGCTGCTGCGCTGTTGCGACCGAGGCGCACAGGAGCAAAGGAATGATGAAAAGGAATCTGGTCATCGCGTAATGCCTCTTACCCGGAAAGATATGCGGGGAAGCTAGTGCGACGATCCCGGGGCTGCAACGGCTTTATTTGCCGAGCGCGAGAGTGCCGCCGCGTGGCCCCGGCTTGACGCCGGGGCACATCGCGAAGGGAGCTGACCGGCGCGACGATCGTTGTTGCGCGCGCGCTCTTATTGACTGTTCTGGGCGTCAGCGACCTTGCGCGACGCGCCCTTGGCCAGATCCTTGTCCATCACCGCGCGGCAGCCGGCGCTCAGATCCGAGCGATGCTTCATCATGCACGCCGTGATCTTCGGGATGTTGGGGATTTCCGATGAGCACAGGCGGAAGGCGTCGCCGGTGCACATCTGCTGCGCCTCGGCCGAGAAGGCGAAGCTCGCGCTCGTCGAAGCAATCGAGACGATGGCGGCAAAGCCCAGAGCCAGGCTGAAGTCGCGGATACTGGCAGAGAAGGACTTGGTGTTCAGAGACGTGGTCATTTGAAGCTCCCATTGGCGCCGTCGCAACGGCGCCCGTTGTTGATGGGAACTACGATGCTCCAGCAAAACAGTTTCCACTGTGATGGTGGTCACGGGCCGCACCCCGACTGTGACCTTGGTCACTTTGGCGCACCTCCCTGAAAATCCTCCACAACCGCCGTCGTGTTGGTGTCACGTTAACTGTTACTTCGCATTAATGGCTCGTCGCGCGGGAAATTCCGCCGTGTTGGTTGCGTAATTGGAAAGAATGGCGATGCGTAATGCGTTGGGCCTGATGCTGGCCAGTGTAGTTGCGGCGGTCGTGATTGCCGCCGGCGGTTGGTTTTATTATTCCTCGCGCGCCGATCAGGCCGCTCCCAAGACAGTTGCCGCCCGTGCCGCCGACCAATTGCCGGCACCGGCGAAGCTCGCCGCCAGGGATGACGTCGAGACCACCGCGACGGTCGCGGCCAAG
>NZ_JALBGZ010000974.1:0-1896 GCF_023006515.1 Bradyrhizobium sp. PRIMUS42 | reverse complement strand
CAGGCCTCGCTGCCGCCGCCCCCGCCCGGCACCGCGCCGCCGCGGTAACGGCACACACAAATGCAAAATGGCCGGGAGCGATCCCGGCCATTTTTGTTTTCTCTTGTAGGGTTGGTTAGCCGAAGGCGTAACCCACCAGCTTCGTTCGGGAAACGCGGAAGCGTGGTGGATTAGCCCTTGTCGCTCTCCAGTCGGAAGATCTGCGAGCCTTCGCTGCCCGAGAGCAGGCCGGTGTCGCTGTAGAGCTTCAGCTTGGTGCGGGTGTCGGCGATGTCGAGATTGCGCATGGTGAGCTGGCCGATACGGTCGGCCGGCGAGAACGCGGCGTCCTCGACCTTCTCCATGCTGAGCCGCTCGGGCGCATAGGTGAGGTTCGGGCTCTCGGTGTTGAGGATCGAATAATCGTTGCCGCGGCGCAGCTCGAGCGTCACCTCGCCGGTGACGGCGCGCGCGACCCAGCGCTGCGCGGTCTCGCGCAGCATCAGGGCCTGCGAGTCGAACCAGCGACCCTGATAGAGCAGGCGGCCGAGGCGCATGCCGCTGATGCGGTACTGCTCGATCGTGTCCTCGTTGTGGATGCCGGTGACGAGGCGCTCATAGGCGATGTGCAAGAGCGCCATGCCGGGCGCTTCATAGATGCCGCGGCTCTTGGCCTCGATGATGCGGTTCTCGATCTGGTCGCTCATGCCGAGGCCGTGGCGGCCGCCGATCGCATTGGCTTCCAGGAACAGCGCGACAGGATCGGGGAAGGTCTGGCCGTTGAGCGCAACCGGCTGTCCCTCCTCGAAACGCACCACGACCTTCTCGGCCTTGACGGCGCAGTCGTCGCGCCAGAACGGCACGCCCATGATCGGGTTGACGATCTTGATGCCGCTGTCGAGGCTCTCGAGATCCTTGGCCTCGTGCGTGGCACCGAGCAGATTGCTGTCGGTCGAATACGCCTTCTCGGCGCTCATCTTGTAGGCAAAGCCCTGCGCGGTCATGAACGCCGACATCTCGGCGCGGCCGCCGAGCTCGTCGATGAACTGCTGGTCGAGCCAGGGCTTGTAGATCTTCAGGCCCGGATTGGTGAGGAGGCCGTAGCGATAGAAGCGCTCGATGTCGTTGCCCTTGAAGGTCGAGCCGTCGCCCCAGATGTTGACGCCGTCTTCCTTCATCGCCGCGACCAGCATGGTGCCGGTGACGGCGCGGCCGAGCGGGGTGGTGTTGAAATAGGTGATGCCGCCGGTCGAGATGTGGAAGGCGCCCGACTGGATCGCGGCGATGCCTTCGTGGACCAGCTGCGTGCGGCAATCGACCAGCCGGGCCTTCTCGGCGCCGAACTCCATCGCCTTGCGCGGGATCTCGTTGTAGTCGGCCTCATCGGGCTGGCCGAGATTGGCGGTGTAGGCGTAGCAGCGCGCGCCCTTCTGCTTCATCCAGAGCAGCGCTGCAGAGGTGTCGAGGCCGCCCGAAAAAGCGATGCCGACTTTCTCACCCTTGGGCAGGCTTTTCAGGATCGTGGTCATGGCGCTTCCAATCGGGTCTCAAGGGGCTGATGTCGGGGCGAACTTGACCGCGCGAATATCAAATTTCGCAGGGATCGGCACGCATTTAATGGCTCAAACCGACGGCTCGGGACCGGTCTTGCGGCCGAACAGGCGCTGGCGGAGCCGGTAGGCGGGCATGTTCAGCCGGGTCAGGGCGGCATCGACGGCCTCGTCGGAAAACCGCGTCCGCGGCCAGCGGTAAATCAGCGCGTAAGCGAACCAGATCACGACGAAGGTGACGAGGCCGGCAATCGAGACATCGGTGAAAAAGTGCCCGCCGAAGGCCATGCGCAGGGCGCTGGTGACGGCGCCAAAGATGATTGCTCCGGCATAGGCGAGCGGCCGCCACGCCGGCGGGGCGAGCGCG
>NZ_JALBGZ010000973.1:0-1904 GCF_023006515.1 Bradyrhizobium sp. PRIMUS42 | reverse complement strand
GAGGCCGTGACCGCGGCGCTGGGCCAGCTCTATCAGGGCGGCGCGCGGCGGACGGTGGCAACGCTCGTGTCGGCCTGACCACAAAGCGGGCAATGCTGCACTGCAGTTCAAATCGAACGCGAAATCGAACGGAAGTCGCGCTTGATTTTTGCCTGTCATTGCCCCACCCGAGAGGCATGGCAAAGGACAGCAAGATCATCGCCGCCAACGCGGCCTTCTACGCCGCGTTTTCGACCGGCGACTTCGACGGCATGGAACGGATGTGGGCGGACGACGACGCCATTTCCTGCATCCATCCCGGCTGGCCGGCCATCATCGGGCGCGCCACCGTGATCGGGAGCTGGCGCGACATCCTGCAAAATCCGGAGCGGCCGCAGATCGTCTGCGCCGAGCCGCAGGCGATCATCGACGGCGACAGCGGCCGCGTGCTCTGCATCGAGATCGTCGACGGCACCGCGTTGGCCGCCGCCAACCATTTCCGCCGCGTCGGGGACGACTGGCGCCTGGTGCATCACCAGTCCAGCCCGATCGCGCAGATTGTCGAGCAGGCTGAAGACGATAGAGCGAGCCACCGGGTCCACTGAACGCGGCCGGCACGCCGGCCCATTCTACTGTGCATGGGGTTGTTTTTCAGTTTTTGGGCTTGGCGCCCCCGAGTTCCGACAGATCATCCAGCACGGCCCGCGCCTCGCTGAAGTCATCGTCCGCAAAGAACATGCTCCGGGTGATCAGAACCGGGATGCCGGCGCGCGAGGCCGCGATCAGCCCGTTGGCGGAATCCTCGATCGCGACGCAACTTGATGCATCCAGCTTCAGCCGTGCCAGCGTTTCGAGATAGACGTCCGGCGCGGGTTTCTTGTGTCTGACGTCGTCCCCGGCGACGATCGCGTCGAACTGCGCAGCCCAATTCGTCCCCAACGCCTGCGACAGCAGCGCATCGATGTTGCCGTGCGAGGTCGTGGTCGCGATCGCAAGCCGCTGCCCGCGTGACTTCGCCGCAGCGAGCAGCTCGATCGCGCCCGGCCTTAAGGGACAGCAGCCTGTTTCGACCAGCTCGGCGTAATGCGCGGTCTTGATGCGGTGAAGCGCGGCGATGTCCGCATCCGGCAATGGCGGAGCGATCGGCAGCCTTCCGTGATAGGCGCGCATGCGTTCCTTGCCGCCGGTCACCCGCAGCAAATCCTTGTAGAGGGCGCGGTCCCACTGCCAGTCGAGCCCGTGGCGGGCAAAGGCATGGTTGAAGGCCTGCCGATGCAGCTCCTCGGTCTCGGCGAGGGTGCCGTCGACGTCGAAGATCAGCGCGGCCGCGCGCCGGACCAGTTCCGCGGCACCGGATGGCGCAATCGTGGCTGCTTCTGCCTGCATGATCATAACGACCCTCGGTGACGAGCAACCATCGCCCGAGGCAGCGGGCGAGACAAATCGCAATATCTTTTGCCGGACCCAAAAATCTCTTATGAGCGGGGACGCGCAGCAAGCGCGAATGGAACTCCGACCGGCACGGCAGAGGCATGCGGCTCTTCATTCTTGGCTTGGGCTACAGCGCGAGACATTTCGTCGGCAAATTCGGCGGCGCCTTCTCGCACGTCGCCGGCACCGTGCGGGATCCTGCGCAGCGGGACAATCTCGCCGGCATCGAGGTGCATCCTTTTTCCGGGAGCGATCCGGATCACATGACGGCCGAACGCATCGGCGAGGCCGATGTCCTTCTCATCTCGATTCCGCCCGGCAGCTCCGGCGATCCCGCAATCGCAGCGTTCGGCGACGTGCTGGCGGCGGGCCGCCGCAAGATCATCTATCTCTCCACCATCGGCGTCTACGGCGATCACGGCGGCGGCTGGGTCGACGAGAACACCCCGCCGCAGGCCACCCTCGACCGCGCGCGCCTACGGGTTGCTGCCGAG
>NZ_JALBGZ010000972.1:0-1910 GCF_023006515.1 Bradyrhizobium sp. PRIMUS42 | reverse complement strand
ATCTGGCGTGGCGGAGCTGGCGCAGATTGTCCCGCTGCGCCATGAGCGTCGCGAGCCGCTCGCCGGTCGCATCGGTCGAGCCGTCGTTGACGTAGATGATCTCGTAGGCCCAGCGGCCGTCGAGCGCCGCACCGATCTCCGCGATCAGCGGCGCGATGTTGTCGGCTTCGTTGCGCACGGGAACGACGATGGAAACCGAAGGCTGGGAAACCGAGGGCTGGGACGACGACAAATCGAGGCTCGTGGTTGGAATGGGACTGCCCGGGGAACCGGCGCCTCCGGCAGGCAGCCGCTTTTATGGGGCGGATGCCCCGTGGGCAACCCTTTTGAGGCGGCCCGAGACCGCCCCCGCAAGAGGCACGATGGTGCCGTCGGCGCGGATGGCAAAACCGAGCCTTCGGGCCGCGAACCAGTAGCGGACTGCCATGGCGCCGACCGTGCCGACCAGGGCGCCGGCCACGACGTCGCTCGGGTGATGCGCGACCAGCACCAGCCGCGTCAACAGGATCACGATTGCGTAAGTGAACATGAATACGCGCAGCCGCGGCCACATTGCTGACACGGCAAACGCCAGGGCGAACGCCGCCACGGCATGGCCCGACGGCAGGCTGGCATAGGCCCCCGTCCCCTCGAACGGCACGAAGTTGAACGGATTGGCCTTGCCGCCGACGAACGGACGGCCGCGGCCGAAGAGATATTTCAGGATCTCGGCGACGAATGCCGAGACGGCAATCGACAGAAACACAAACTGCAGCCGCGTGCCCAGACCGAGCAGCAGCGCGCGGCGCGTCCCATGCAGCCCTGCCGCGACGAACGCCAGAACCACCAGCGTAGCCCCCAGCACCGACAGCAGATATTCATCCTTGCCGAAATCGGTGAGAATGCGGATCGGCCACAGTCCCGGGGTGCCGCGCGCCGGCATCAGCTGGATCTCGGTCTGGTCGAAGGCGACCATCAGAACGATGACCAGGGCTGCGCCCGCTACGCTGAGCCATAGTGAATGCCGCGCCAGTTTTCGCGCGGCCTCTGCGCGGCGCGAATGCGAGGGCGTGCGAACCAGCTGCGCCAGCGCCTGCCGGGACACAGCGAGCAATTGCGCGGGATAGGCCGGACGCGGCGCGCTGCTGGTCGGGGCCGGCATCCTATTCGGTGCCTTCCGACCGGAAGATCGAGATCGAGATCGCGCGGCCTTGCGAGAAATTATAGCCGTCGATGCGCGTCCCGACCTTGTAGCGCAATCCGATCGCTTCGGCGCGCTGCACGAAGCTGCGCTCCGAGCGCTGCTCGATCAGCGCGAAGCGACAGCTGCCCTGCCGCAGGAAGTCCGCAGCACCCGAGCCGTCGGTCAGCAGCGTCTGCGTGCCCGTCAGGAAGACCAGGCTCGGCTCGTGATAGCCGGCAGCAGCAGCCTTCGGCCCGACGCAGGTGACATTGCGGAGCGCGCGCGCGACCTCGATGCTCGGAAACAGCGGCGTCAATGACGGCAGCACGATGCCGTACACCACCACCGCCAGCATCAGGGCCGCGACCAGCGCGTTGAGCAGCGAGCGCTCGGCGCGATTGTTGTCGTAGAGCCACCAGGCGAACAGCCCGAAGATCAGTGACGCCGCGATGAACGGCCAGGCCACGAAGGCCGGCTGCCGGGTCAGCATCACCGCGCCGACCACCGCGATGATCGAGGCGGCCGCGGGGATCGCGAACCACCAGGCTGAACCGCGCATCAGCCAGGAGCGCGACAGCACACGACGTTCGACCGCGCCCGCGGTGAGAATGGCGATCGCCGGATAGAGCGGCAGCACGTAATGCGGCAGCTTGGTCAGCACGGCCTCGAACACGATCCAGGACGGGATCAGCCAGGCCAGCAGAAACTGCGCGCCGGGCTCACGCCAGCCCGCCACCGCGATCATGAT
>NZ_JALBGZ010000971.1:0-1912 GCF_023006515.1 Bradyrhizobium sp. PRIMUS42 | reverse complement strand
CGCAGGCCTTCTTCGCCCGCTACCCCAAGGCCGGCTATATGAGCGCGGTCGAGACCTGGCGCGAACTGCCCGGCGGCGACATCGAATTCACCATGCGGCGGCTGCCCAGCGCGGACTGAAGCCGGCCTGGTCCGGAGGCCTTGCTAGCCGAGGGTTTCGGCAACGATGCGGATCCGGAACACGGGCTCCTTGGCCTCGTCCAGCAGCTCCATGTGCCATTCGGAATTTTCCTGGAGCTTGCGCGCAAGGCCGGCGGTCATGTCGGCGCAGACACTGGTCATCTCTTTCCAGGCCGAATCGCGATCGGCAAATTCCGTCGCCTGGTCGGCGCAGCCGGAATAATGGCCGTTCCGGATTCGAAAGAAATAGAGCGGCATGGCTGGCACCGAATCGCGCGCGTGATGGCCTCGTCCCCAAGGCCATGGGCGCGCGCACTCCAATCCCAAACCAGCGTCAGATCAATTCCGGGCGGCTACGGATGATGCCGCGGATTTCATCCCGCCGCTTCTGGCGGCCTTTCGGCCGATCGCTTCAGCTCCCGATCGATGCGCAGCTGCACGCGCCGGATCGCGAGCAGATCGATTTTCGTCTCGGTCCGGCCGGTCTTGATCTGCTCGCCGATCCGGAACTGCCATTGCCAGATTCCGGGAATCGCCGTCTTGGCGACGGTGAACTCGATGCCCCTGTGATTCATGGCGACCTCCCACGATTCACGTCCATGATTGCAAACATGCTGGTCGTCTTGATATTCCCGAGACAAGCTAAATCTGTCGGTAAGCCCCGGATAGTTCAAGGATCTCTCGAAAGCGCGCGCCCCGAAACAAGTGAAGCCGTGTTTAAGACTCCGGTCCGTCAGCGAGACTGTCGGATCCCCGTGGTTCTCCGACCATGAACAGAGTTCCTGAGCTTACGTCCCGGTGCGTTCAGGTACCGAGACCCGCCCGTGGGGGACCCGGCCAGGGACCGATTCCATGCTGCGGCATGTGCTTTGCTTGGCGTGTGACGGCAAGCAACATGGGCCCGTCATGCTCGGCATTCCCCGCCGCTACAGTCACTTCGTCTTCGGAATCATCCAGTCCGGACTGACCTCGCTGATCGCGGCGGGGATCGCCAGCTATCCCGCGGACAGTGCGATGATCTTCGCTGGGCACTGGATGGTGTCGTGGCTGATCGCCTGGTCCGCGATGCTGCCGATCGTGCTGTTGGCGGCGCCCGCGATCCGCGCCTTCGCGATGCGCCTGACGCAGGAGGAGCGGGAACCGCGCGCCGGCAGCCAGGCATGAAAAAACCCCGCCTGGGGAGAGCCAAGCGGGGCAGAGAGTTATTGGAGGCTGAGGTGCTGGGCTGCAACACCATAGCCACATCATCCTAGCGGGCTCCGCTTACGGCAGCCTGACAGGCGGCAGACAGATTTCCGGGCTCGATGCTGAGGCCGCAGACTGGCCCCGCACCCGTCCCAATTTCGACATCCGTTCGCACAACTGCGGACACACCCGTCGGCAAGATTCCAAACCGTTCGGCGCAGCCATGGGGGAAACGTGGCACGCCGGCAACGGGGTGGCATCATGGATAACGTAGAGCGGTCTTTCGCCGCCGCGACAGCGGCTGGCTTCGTGGTGCTGGTGATCGGCCTCGTGCTGCTGGCGCTGCTGTAGGACAGGCGCGAGACGGCAGCTTTGCCCGGCGCTGATCGAGGGCACTGCTTGGCGCCATTCGCAAAACTGGAAAACAACCCCATGCACAGTAGGCTGCATGGAAATTGCGTTGTTCGCTCAGTGGTTTGAAGGTAGTGTTTAGATACCGTTGAGCGCGGGCGATGCGCGTTATCCCAACGATGCCGTCCCTTGCGGGGACCGGGCGATCGCTAGCGGCCAACTCCGCGCGCGGTCGGCGGGGGCGCCGTCCGCCGGAC
>NZ_JALBGZ010000970.1:0-1913 GCF_023006515.1 Bradyrhizobium sp. PRIMUS42 | reverse complement strand
CCTGCCGCCACCGCCACCGCCACCGCCGGTGAAACCGATCGACCCGGCTCCAGCGCCGAGCACGGACAGCGGGCCGAGTGCTGCCGCCCTGGCCGACGATCCCACGATCAAGAGCCTGACCTCCAAGATTGCCGCCAATCCGGACGACGTGAACGCGCTGTACCGGCGTGGCCAGGTCTATGCCAGCAAGGGTGCCTACAACCTCGCCATCAAGGATTTTGACGACACGCTCCGGATCAATACCAAGGATGTCGAGGCGCTGAATAACCGCTGCTGGACCCGCACCGTGGTCGGCGACCTCCAGGGCGCGCTGAAGGATTGCAACGAGGCGCTGCGGCTGCGGCCGAACTTCGTCGATGCGCTGGATAGCCGGGGGCTCGTCAACCTCAAGTCGGGCGCGGTCAAGAATGCCATCGCCGATTTCGATGCGGCCCTGAAGATCAACCCGCGCCTGACCTCCTCGCTCTATGGGCGCGGCCTCGCCAAGCAGCGCAACGGCTCCGCCCAGGAAGGCGCGCTCGATATCGCCAACGCCAAGGCGATGGATCCGAACATCGTTCAGGAGTTCGCAAGCTACGGAGTGCGTTGATATTTTTTTGGGTTGAGGCGGTCGAAGCCTCGAACCTTGAACAGCCCAAGGAAGACTAATGGGCGGATGTCGCAACAGGTCTTTTCCGAGACCTATTGCTGGAAATTTGGAAGCACGCAAGCTGGCTGCGCAGGAGGGACTGGCTATGAGATTGGCTGCAAAGGGACTGACCGCGATCCTGTCCATCATCACCATCGGTGCCGCTCTGTCGCTGCCGACCTCGTCCGCCTTCGCCGGCGAAGAAAGCAACAGCAAGAACGTGACTGAGGACGAGATCGTCCGCGCGCTGGCGCCGGCGCCGAAAAAGGCTCTGACCCGCGGCCTCTCGATCGCCCCGCAGGCCGATCCCGCGCCGAACGCGGCGGAGACCAAGTTGATCCAGTCCGTTCGGGGCCGCTCGACGCGCTCGCTGTCGTCGACCGAACGCGAGGAAATCGCCTCAGTCGCCAAGGACAAGCCGAACATCGATCTCGAAATCACCTTCGACTACAACTCGGCCAATATCAGCGCCAAATCGATGCCCTCCGTGCAGGCGCTCGGCCGCGCGCTGACGAGCCCCGACCTGAAGGGCTCGACCTTCGTGGTCGCGGGCCACACCGACGCCGCCGGCGGCGAGACCTACAACCAGGACCTGTCGGAGCGCCGCGCGGATTCGATCAAGCGCTACCTCGTCGACAAGTACAGCATCTCAGCAACCGACCTCGTCACCGTCGGCTACGGCAAGAGCAAGCTGAAGGACCCGAGCCAGCCGATGGCGGAGGCCAACCGCCGCGTGCAGGTCGTCAACATGGAAAACAAGACCACCGCATCGAAGTGAGCACGACGTAATCCTTTGCAGTGACAAGTCGTGATGTGGTGTAAAGTCTCGCTTCCAAAGCGCGTCCCGCAGCCTTGCGGGACGCCGCTTCGTTTCAGGGAAACGCTCTCGATGGGCCTCGCGCGGACGGCCGTGAGCCAGGCCAGGATGATCCGGCGATGAACCTCTCCGAATATCTCAAGCCTGCCGGCACCGTGGTGTTCGTCGTCGCGCTCGGCGTCGGCTATTATCTGTTCGAGCATCGCAAGCGTCCCGAGCCGAAGGAGACGCAAAGCGAGGCGCTCGTCATCGTGACGAAGTCGACCAATGCCTGCTTCTCGGACCTCGTGCGGGTGACCGGCTTCTTCGTGCCGCGCCGCGAGGCCGTGGTCATCGCCGATCAGGAGGGATCCAGGGTCACCGACCTCCTGGTCACCGAAGGCGCCGTCGTCGCCGACAACCAGGAGCTGGCGCGCCTGACTGCGCCGCCGCAGATCCCGGGTCAGCCGCAGCGACCCGGTCCGCAAG
>NZ_JALBGZ010000096.1:0-13062 GCF_023006515.1 Bradyrhizobium sp. PRIMUS42 | reverse complement strand
AACGGCATGCCGACGCTGCGTTCGCGCGAGGCGGGCTCGCCGGTAACCTCGGCCTTCGGCCGGCGCTCCAGCGAGACGTCGGAGGACTTCAGGAGATCGGTACGGTCGATGTCGCGCGTCAGCACGGCCACTTCCACCGTCTCGATCGCGGTGCCGGTGAAGCGGAGCTTGGTCGGGGCCGGATTGTTGTCGTTGGCAATCTCGAAGGCGATGTCGAAACGGCCGCTGCGGGCGTCATAGCGGGTCGCGACCGGCTGCAGCGCGCCGCTGTTGGAGGCGTCCAGGCGCATCTCGGCGACGCCGCGGTCGAACGTGATGGTGATGTTGGCGGCATCCCCGAGGCCGAAGCGGCGTTCGAGCGCCGCAGAGACCGCGGTTTCGAGGTCCTTGCTCGCGAGCGTGCGGGCGAGGCGGGTGACCTGGACTTCCTTGATGTCGCCGGTCATCACGCCGATCACCTGCTTGGCACGGAGCACCGACAGCACCTGGGCGACTGGCAGCGCGCCGGTGGTGCCGAGATCGGGCGAGCGATAGACCGGGATCAGCGCGGCCGATCCGGCATTGTCGATGAGATCGCCGACCCGCACCACGTCCGAGGTCACGGTGACGCTCGCGCGCAGCGTCGGCGAGGCGATGAAATCGTCGGCGGCCGCTGCCGGCAGGGCCAGCGCGAGAAGGACGGAGATCGTGGCGAGGGTGGCGCGGATCATCGTCATCACCTCAGCGGAACAGCGCCGTGGTCGATTGCATCATCTGGTCGGCGGCGCTGATCACCTTGGCGTTCATCTCGTAAGCGCGCTGGGCGGCGATGAGGTCGCTCATCTCCGAGACGACGTCGACATTGGCCTGCTCGAGGCTGCCTTGCGAGATCTTGCCGTAACCTTCGGCCGTGGCCGTGCCGTCCTGGGGCGGACCGGAGGAGGGCGTCTCGGTGAACTGATTGCTGCCGACGGGCTGCAGGCCCGCCTTGTTGATGAAGCGGGTCAGGCCGATCTGGCCCTGGATGGTCGAGGTCGAGGAGCCCGGCAGCGTCACCGAGACCTGGCCCTGCTCATTGACGGACAGGCCCGATGCGTTGTTCGGAATCGTGATGGTCGGCTGCACCGGGTTGCCCTGCGCGGTGACGATGCGGCCCTGATTGTCCATCTGGAAGGTGCCGTCGCGGGTGTACTGGTAGGTGCCGTCGGGCATCAGGATCTTGAAGAAGCCGTCGCCGGAGACCGCGAGGTCGAGATCGTTGCCGGTCTGCGACAGCGTGCCCTGCGTCATGCTGCGCGGCGTACCGACGGTCTTGACGCCGCCGCCGATGTCGACGCCGACGGGCAGGATGGTGCCCTGGTCCGAGGCCTGCGCGCCGACGCGGCGCACGTGCTCGTAGATCAGGTCCTGGAACGCCGCGGTCTGCTTCTTGAAGCCGGTGGTGCGCAGGTTGGCGATGTTGTTGGAGATCACCTGAACGTTGAGTTCCTGTGCCGCCATTCCGGTCGCTGCGGTGTGAAGCGCCTGCATGTCAGTTCTCCCTCAATCAGGCCGGAACGTCGGCGAGCTTCTCGATCGCCGATTTGTGGAGGTCACTCTGCTGCTGGAGCAGGTTGGCGATGGCGGTGTAGCTGCGCATGACTTCGACCATGCGGGTCATCTCGCCGACCGAGTTCACGTTCGATTTCTCGACATAGCCCTGGCGCACGCTGGACTTGGCGTCGGTCTGCTGGGTGGCGGAGCCGGCGGCATAGAGATTGGCGCCGAGCTTGGTCAGCTTGGTCGGGTCGTCGAACGAGGCCATGCGGATCTTGCCGCGGATCGAGTCGGTCTTGGCGGTGCCCTCGAGCACCGTGATGGTGCCGTCGGGGGCGACGTTGATGTCGTGGTCGGTCGGCTGGAAGGTGATCGGGCCGCCGGTGCCGAGCACCAGATTGCCGTCCGAGGTGACGAGCTGGCCGGTGCTGTTGAGCGAGAATTTGCCGTCGCGGGTGAAGAGCTCGCCGCCATTGGCCTGCACCGCGAAATAGGCGTTGCCGTCGATCGCCATGTCGAGCGGGTTGCTGGTCGGCTCCATCGGCCCCTGGCCGATGTCGCGGTAGGTGCCGCGGTCCTGCACATAGGAGACACGGCGGTCCGCGCCGATGAAATTGTCTTCACGCGCGTTCGAGTTGAGAAACTCCTCGAACAGCGAATGGTCGGCCTTGAAGCCGTTGGTGTTGGCATTGGCGACGTTGTTGGCGATGACATCCATCTGCCGTTCCAACGTCATCTGCCGTGACAGGCCGATCAGAAGCGCGTTCTGCATCGGAAATCTCCCCTGAGTGGATCTGCCATTTCGCTCTCCCAAGCGCCTTGGCGGACCCCGTGAACGAGACCGTCAGGTTCTCCCAAACCGTTCGGTCTCGGCCCTCTCTCAGCGAAAGCTGTGCCAAGTCAGAAAATTGCGTTATTTCAGTGACTTGCCCGTTTTTGATGGGCGCGTGAGGGCGGCAGAAAGGTTCTGTTAGCCATGTCTGCCCGGCAGATTTTTCCTAGTGAAAGCCCAATCGAAAGATTCCGTTAACCATTATTACCGTAGCGTTTGCCGTGAAGAGGAGCGCACTTCGCCGGGCATTTGTATCGCGTCACTGTCTCAAGGCTTCGCTCTTTCGACCCCTTTTAGAGATCCGGGCGCGGCGACCATGGCAGAGAATGAAGCGGAAGGCGGCGCAGCCAGTGAGGGCGCGGAAGCCGCTCCGAAGAACAAGCTGAAGCTCATCATCATGGCCGTCGGCCTGCTCGCCGTCCTCGGCGGCGGTGCTGCGACCTGGTTCTTCTTCTTCCGGCACGGCGACAACGAGCATCATGCCGAGGCCGCGCCGCCGCCGAAGCCGCCGTCCTTCGTCGACGTCCCCGACATCATGGTCAACCTCGCCGGCGCGCCGGGCGAGCGGGTGCAATATCTGCGGCTGAAGATCGTGCTGGAACTGAAGGAAGAGAAACAGATCGAGGCGATCAAGCCGACGATGCCGCGCGTCACCGACATCTTCCAGACCTATGTGCGCGAGCTGCGCCCCTCCGATCTCAACGGGTCCGCCGGCATCTTCCGCCTCAAGGAGGAGCTGACCAAGCGCGTCAACGCGGCGGTCGCCCCGGTCCAGGTCAGCGCGGTGCTGTTCAAGGAAGTCGTGATCCAGTGAGCACGCTGCGGAAGGCAATGGGCTAGCGGCATGGCCGGCAACGAGCAAATGGACCAGGATGCGATTGCCGCCCAATGGGAGGCGTCGCTCGATTCCGAGGATCCCGCGGAGGCCGCGAAGGCTGCCGCCGAGAACGAGCTGTCGGAGACCATGGCCCTGCAATGGGCGGCCATGGTCGAGGACGGCAGCCGCGATCTCGGCAGCGGCAAGAACTCCGGCGAGCGGGTGCTGTCGCAGGAGGAGATCGACAATCTCCTCGGCTTCACCGTCGGCGACGTCACGCTAGACGACCATTCCGGCATTCGCGCCATCATCGATTCGGCGATGGTCTCCTACGAGCGTCTGCCGATGCTCGAAATCGTCTTCGACCGCCTGGTGCGGTTGATGACGACAAGCTTGCGCAATTTCACCTCCGACAACGTCGAAGTCTCGCTCGACCGCATCACCTCGGTGCGCTTCGGCGACTACATGAACTCGATCCCGCTGCCCGCGGTCCTCACCGTCTTCAAGGCCGAGGAGTGGGAAAACTTCGGCATGGCGACGGTCGATTCCAACCTGATCTATTCGATGATCGACGTGCTGCTCGGCGGCCGCCGCGGCACCAGCCAGCTCCGTATCGAGGGCCGGCCCTACACCACGATCGAGACCGAGCTGGTCAAGCGGCTGGTCGAGGTGGTGCTGGCCGACGCCGAACAGGCGTTCCGGCCGCTGTCGCCGGTGACCTTCACGATCGACCGGCTCGAGACCAATCCGCGCTTCGCCGCGATCAGCCGTCCCGCCAATGCCGCGATCCTGGTGCGCCTGCGCATCGACATGGAAGACCGCGGCGGCAACATCGAGCTGCTGCTGCCTTATGCGACCATCGAGCCGATCCGGGGCGTCCTGCTCCAGATGTTCATGGGCGAAAAGTTCGGCCGCGACCCGGTCTGGGAAGGCCATTTCGCCACCGAGATCGTGCAGGCCGAGATCGCCGTCGATGCCGTGCTCTACGAGGCCGACATCCCGCTCAAGCAGCTGATGCGGCTCAAGGTCGGCGACACGCTGCCGCTGGACATGCGCGCCGACGCCAACGTCACCGTGCGGTGCGGCGACGTCACACTGACCGAGGGGCGGATGGGCCGGGTCGGCGACCGCGTCGCGATCCGCGTGACGAAACCCTTGCGCAAGCCAAGTACGACACTTGCGATGTTCGAGAAGGTGGACGAGCAGAACAAGATGATGGAGGCCCCATGAACCACTCCCTGGGAATGGCGATCGAGACGCTTGTGGCTATCCTGCTGATGCTGACGATCGTCTACTGCGTCATGCTCAACAAGCGGCTGACGCGGCTGAAGGCGGACGAGCATTCGCTGAAGGCGGTGATCGGCGAGCTGATCACCGCGACCGAGATCGCCGAGCGTGCGATCGGCGGGCTGAAGCTGGCCGTGCGCGACGTCAACGAGAACCTCGGCAGCCAGCTCGCCGCGGCGACGCAGATGTCGGACCAGCTCTACAAGCAGCTCGGCGAAGCCGACAACGTAGTGCGGCGGCTGTCCAAGATCGCGATCGCCGCGCGCCCCATGACCAGTCCGGAAACGGTTGCCGCGCCCGCGGCCAAGCCATCGACGGCGAAGGCGGTAGCGGCGGCAGCCGAAGCCTTCTCCGAGCGCCGACGATCCAACGGCCTTGCCGCATGAAGTCAGGGTATGAAGTCCTTTCGTAACATCCGCGTCATCCCGGTCGTCCTGGTCGCCGTCGCAGGCCTCGCCACGCTGAAGGTCGCGGGCCTCGTGATCAATGGCGGCTACGTGTTCGACTACAAGCCGAACCAGGCCAAGAAATCCTGGGCGCAGGAGAATCTGAACTTCCCGACCGGCCGCGAGGACCCGGAGATCATCACCGGCTCGACCCATGGTGCGCCGAAGGAGGCGCCCAAGCCCGCCGCGCCCGAGACCAAGCCCGAAGGCACCGTGGTCAAGGTGGACGAAGCCCAGCCGCAGGTCTCGGCCTCCGAGCGCGCGATCCTCGAACGGTTGCAGGCGCGCCGCCAGGAGATCGAGGCCCGCCAGCGCGAGATCGACATCCGCGAGAGCCTGCTCAAATCGGCCGAGAAGCGTATCGAAGGCAAGGTCGAGGAGATGAAGGCGGTGGAAACCCGCATCTCCGCGACGCAGGCCGAGCAGAAAGCCGCCGAAGCCCAGCGCATGAAGGGCCTCGTCACCATGTACGAGGGCATGAAGCCCAAGGACGCCGCGCGGGTGTTCGACCGGCTGGAGATGGGCGTGCTGATCGAGATCGCCTCGGCCATCGCGCCGCGAAAGATGTCGGATATTATGGGGCTGATGTCGCCGGAAGCCGCCGAGAAGCTGACGGTCGAGATGGCCCGCCGGGCCAATGGCGGCGGCGATCAGTCCGCCTCGGCCGGAGATCTGCCCAAGATCGACGGCAAGCCGACGCAAAAGCCGAATTGAGCGCTCAAGGCGAAGCGTGCTTTGGCAACCTGCGGTGTCGCGCGGTCGTTCGGCTGAAGCGCAGCCGGACACCCCTGCGTGCCTAGTTCGCGAACGCCTGTTGCACCTTGCGAACAGGCGGACGCAACTGCTTCTCCACCCGAGGAAGAGAATCGAGCTGCTGCTTGTTCGCCACGGCCTTTGTGGCCCGAGTCACGAGCTGCAGCCTGCTATGGCAACAGGAGCATTCATATACTTTCAGGGCATATCCTCTGGCGATCGGAATGATCTCGACGACCGCTCTTGCCCTGCTACACACAATGCAACCGGCTTCTCCGCTCATTGACGACCCCCAAAGCCAATTAATCGGTTCGCATCGCCGAGATCACATCTGATTCAGAGTCGCGTGCGAAGCGCAACGCCTCGAAGGTTGTGGGCACGCACGCTCGGCAACTCGTCAAGGCGGCACGTTGCGGGTGCAGCTGCGGGAGCCGGCATCTTCTGAGACTGCGGTGAGTTGACGCGCGCGTGTGTGAAGTGGCGGACAGTGGCACTCAAGGCGCCGTCGTAAGCTTCGGCCATTCGCAGTCAGCAGCGCAGGAGGAGGAGGCCATGAACTACTCGTCCGCAGCAGAACGCGTAATCGAGGCCGTCAACCGGCTCCTCCTAGCGGCGATGACTTCCGCCTGGACGTCCGCGCTAAACCATCAGCATGCAGCGCCGCCCGAGGGCGACGACGGCAACGATGATGAATCTTCTCTCGATCAAGAGAACTCCTCAGCGCCGGACGGCGCCGGCAATCAACACTGAAGACGCCATCGCCTTGCGGGCGTCACACGATCAGATCGTGCAACACATGGCCTTGAACTGTACCTGCTCCGTAAGCTGGATCAACGTCAGGCGGGGATGTCTCAGGCATGGATGCCAGCTCGTGGAATGCT
Organism: Bradyrhizobium sp. PRIMUS42; assembly: GCF_023006515.1. Classification (NCBI taxonomy): domain Bacteria; kingdom Pseudomonadati; phylum Pseudomonadota; class Alphaproteobacteria; order Hyphomicrobiales; family Nitrobacteraceae; genus Bradyrhizobium; species Bradyrhizobium sp. PRIMUS42. The sequence goes on along the minus strand of NZ_JALBGZ010000096.1, from coordinate 6,531 downwards.
CCAGCGTGGTCGTGATGACCGGCGACGTCTGAGACATGATCCAACACCGCGCTGTGCTGTGAACCCTGCGAAGCGTCATCCTTGAACCGGAACGAGTCGCCGAGCTGCTGCGGATTGGCGGGCTTTGACGCGGACGCTCCATGGGGCGAGCCGTGCTGCTCTGCCGCGTTGCCTGAGAGCGAGGAGTGGGCGCCAGGGGCCGATGACTGCAGAAGGTCGGGGTTGAGCGTCGTCTCTGCCGCGTGATCGCCGGTATGACCAGCCGCCTGTGCGGCGTTTGCCGGGTGCGAGACGCCGTGATTCCCGGCATCGCTCCCCAGCGCAAGCCCGCGCCCGGCGTGCGGTTCGGCGGCGTCATGATCAAAATTCAGCGCGGCGACAGCGATGGCAGGCATCTGGCCGCTTCCGGAAATCGCGCCATGTTTGCCAGCCGTCGTGTCTGTGTCGAGCATGTGGTTGAAGACAAAACTGATCTCCGTCGGTGCGGCCGTGTGCTGCAAGATCGCAGGCAGTCCGCTGGCTGAGGGAGCTGCCGCGTCACTGCTGGTCGTTTCGGTCGCGCGCGTTTGCACCTCGTCTGAACCGGCGATGCTGGAATATTCGGTCCATTCCCAGCCCCAATTCAGGCTGGAGGTCGCCTCGCTTGATTGGATTGCGGAACTCCCATCGGCGAGGGGCGTGCCATCGCCGCTTCCGGAATCGGACGAGACCTCGGAAGTGCTCGCTACCACGGCGGTCGCGTCACTCTGCGCGGTTGCGGTGAGATCCAGCAGTTCGCTGGCAGCCGCCATCACAGGTGCCGCCGGCGGCGCCAGGATGAAGTCCGACGCGTCGATGGTTGCAATCCCCTGCAAATGGATTTCGAGCAGACCGGAATCGCCGACGTGAAGGGTCTGGTCCGTTGCATTGACGTACACGATGGTTTCATTTGCCGTGCTGTCATAGAGCCAGGCGATCGTATGTGCCGGCACGGCCGTGCTAGTTGAGCTCAAGGCCAAGATGGCGAACCCAAGCGCACCAAGAGCGGTCAAGTCGATCTTGTCGGCCCCCGAGGCGAAGTCGGTGACGGTGTCGAACTGGCCCGCATTGGAATCGGCCACGAACAAATAGGCGAAGTGGTCGTTCCCATTGCTGCCGGTGAGTCGGTCCGCACCAAATCCGCCGGTTATGGTGTCGCCGCCGTTGTTGCCGTTGATCGTATCGTTGCCCGAGCCGCCGTAGATGACGTCATCGCCGTCGTTGCCTTTGATCGTGTCATTACCGGAGCCGCCATAGAGAACGTCCGCTTTGCCGGTACCATTGACGGTATCGCTGCTGGCGCCCGCGTAGATGATCTGACCTGTATCGCCGCCGCCCGCGATGGTTTCGCTCCCCGGCGTCCCATACACGTTGGGTGGATCGGAGATCACGACGGATCCGGTGGCCAGGTTATCAAAATCGTTGGGGTCTGCGTCACTAGCGCCATGGATGGCGATGGTCACCGACTGGGTCGTGCCATCGATGGCAGTTACCGTGAAAGTGTCGGTCAGCGTGTCGCCGACCTCGAGCGCCTGAACCACGCTATTGTTGTTGTCGAGGGTGTAAGTCCACACGCCGGCGGCCGTCATGGTGAAGGTGCCGTATCCGTCGTCGCTCGACGTAGGCGAAGAGACCGCGGTGAAAGTGTTCGGCGCGTTGTCGACGTCCGTGTCGATGAGCGTGCCGGTCTCGACGGGAGCGCCGGGTGAGAAAGTTCCTGCCTCGGTCACTGAGCCGGTCGTTGTACCGAAAATAAGGGCCGCGTCGTTGGCGCCGTGGATGGTGATCGTCACCACCTGCGGCGTGCCGTCGACGGCTGTCACAGTGAAACTGTCGATAAGTGTGCCGCCGACATTGAGCGACTGCACCGCGCCGTTGGCGTTGTCGAGCGTGTAGGTCCACACGCCGGCGGCGGTTATTGTGAAGGTACCATAGCCACTCGTGCTGGCCTTGGGCGAACTCACGGTTGTGAAGGTATTGGATGCGTTGTCGACGTCGGTGGCAACGAGCGTGCCTGTTGCGCTCGGCGTGCCGGGTGTCGCGTTGGTGACGCCTCCGGCCTCGGTCACCGAGCCGGCCGTTGTCCCGGAAATGACAGCGGCATCGTTGCTGCCATGGATGGTGATCGTGACCACTTGGGCAGTTCCATCCAGCGTGGTCACCGTGAACGTATCGGTCAGCGTCTCGCCGGAATTGAGAGCCTGCACCGCAGCGTTGGCATTGTCGAGCGTGTAGGTCCACACGCCCGCTGCCGTCATGGTGAAGGTGCCGTAGCCAGCGGCGCTCGCCGTTGGCGAGCCGACCGCCGTGAAAGCATTTGCGGGGGTGTCGACGTCGGCATCGGTGAGCGTACCACTCGCGGTGGCGGTGCCGGGGTTTGCATTGGCGATGCCGCCAGCCTCGATCACTGCGCCAGTCGTCTCACCGGAGATGATCGCCGCGTCACTGGTGCCGTGGATGGTGATCGTCACCACCTGGGCGGTGCCTCCGATCGTGGTTACCGTAAAGCTGTCGGTCAGCGTCTCGCCCGCATTGAGCGCCTGCACAGCCAATTTGGCGTTGTCTAAAGTGTAGGTCCACACCCCGCCGGCCGTCATCGTGAAGGTGCCGTAGCCACCGGCGCTCGCTGTTGGCGAGCTCACCGCGGTGAACGTATTGGGCGGATCGTCGACGTCGGTGTCGGTGAGGGTGCCGGTCGCAATCGGCGTGCCGGGCGTTCCATTGGCGATGCCACCGGCCTCGACAGTCGAGCCGATCGTGGTGCCGGAGATGATTGCCGCGTCATTGACACCGTTAATGGTGATCGTGAAGGTCTGATTGACAGAGGTGAATCCATCGGAGACCGTGATAACGAAGCCATCGGTCGTGGGCGCCTTCAGCGCGTTGATAGCGACGTCGTCGGGCACGAACGTATAGGCGCCGCTCGTGCTGTTGACGTAGAGTATTCCGTAGGGGCTTGTCTTCGACAGATCGTACGTCACTCCACCCAGGACCGTATTGCCGGCGCTCGCCCCGATGACGCCGAAGGTCAGCTGGTCGCTGCTGTTGGTGCTACTGGCACTGAAAGTTCCTGTCGCCGCAGTGAATGTGTCAAACACCACCGTGTCGAGTTCAGCTGGCCCGGCTCCGGTGCTGAGCGTCGGCGGTAGACGTCCTAGAGGCTCGAGGATGACGAATGGCAACACAGTCGGCAAAGTCCGCAGCTCCGGCGCGTCAGGCGGAACGAAGTTGATCGGCTGCAGCGGCTGGGATTTGACAAAGGGTGGTGTGCCCGATCCATGTGGCCCTTGGTCTGCGAGATTGGCGAGCACATCCTGCTGAGCGGCGCGCAATTCGTCCATGCGAGCGGCCGTGTTCGCGACCTGGTTGACGCTGATGGTGGATCCCACCTTCTTGAGGACGATTGTCTCGCCGGGATCTTCAACGATGATGTGTCGTGGGATCCGCTCCTTGGTCACGAGCTCAAATGCACCGTGCGCAAGGTCCTTGTAGGTGATGGAGTCGTCATCCAGGAATGTGACATCAGGATCCGCAGCTTCGGCATTTTGCGCGGCCGAGAAAGTCAGTGCTGCAAGTGTCAGCATCCCGAAGCCGCCGGCGTGGCCCCGGGCGCGGATGCCTGCAATGGGTGTATTCACCTGGAGTGATCCGGTTTCTGCCAGCCGGCCTGGTACGAAACTGAAGCTTCCTCGAGCCACGTCGAACAGGGCTCTCGGTGACATGCCTTCGGCGTCGAAGACGAATTCGTTCAGCACGACGTGAGTGCCGCAGGCGATGTTGAACAAAGTACCGTCGATGAAGCGAAGTGTGATCTGTCCGTCGGCATCGGTCTCGATCACGTCAGCCCGGTGGACAGGCGCGCCAGCCACCGCCTGTGTGGCGACGCCGCTCGCTGGTGTGAGCGTACCGCAACCGATCACTTTATGGATATGGCCAATGATTTGGACGGACAGGGCCATGGCGGCCCCGCTACCAACCTGGATGTCGGACGCGACTGACATGGTTCAACCTCGCCTGGGTGATCGATTCAGGCTCGGCGTGCTGCCATGGTCTTGCTCGGGGCGCCCTCGCCAAGGGACGAAAATATCCTAGGCGCTGGCAGCCCAAAGGCGTGCCCGCCGAAATAATCAAGTTTGCCTTTGAGAGAGACGTTTCGCAGGGACAGCCAGACTGACTGCCATTTCCGCTCCGCCCTCCCGCCAATGTGATTAAATTAAAAAACGAGACGCATTCAAATTTGTAGCATTTATCTGGCGCAGGCCTTAATTAAGCCGGTCGAGAAAATTAAACAACAATTATATTTAATGCAGCTGCGCTTCGCGGCTCGAACGATGGCCGCCGATAGCGACAAGATCTTCTCAGAAAGGGGGGATCATGCGCAGACCTACGATAGCCGCTTTGGCGACCGGCTTTGTTTTGGCGATTGCCAATTTCTTGCCGAGTGCGGCTCGAGCGCAAATCGATTCCGCCAAGCCCGCCGTCGCTACCCCGGCTTCGAAACCGATTGGGAAGGTGGTGGCGGCAACAGGCTCGGTCACGATCGAACATGCGGGCGCAGTGGTCGTTCAAGCGAATGTCTCGAGTGAGCCCGCCCGGACCAAGACGGGTGATTCCGTCTATCTCGGTGATGTGGTGCTGACCGGGGCCGACGGCAAAGTCGGCATCAACTTTACCGACGGCAGCTCGTTCAATCTATCGAGCAACGCTCGCATGGTGTTGGATCATTATGTGTATGAGCCGGACGGCAAGTCCAATGCGACCCTGTTCAATCTCGCCAAGGGAACGTTCACTTTTGTTGCGGGCAGTGTCGCCAGGACTGGTGACATGAAGGTCGATACTCCCGTCGCCACGCTGGGGATCCGAGGCACGACGCCGCATATCGAGATTTCGGATGATGGGTCAGCCAGATTTTCGACCCTGATTGAAGAGGGCAACAGCAAGCTCCTGAAGAAGCCGCCGGCAGTCGCTGCGCCGAAGCCCGATCGAAGCGCCAATCGCAGACTCAATATCTGTCGCGGATGCTGAGAAGTTGACCTGAAGCCGCCATGCCGGCGGCCGATACTGGGATTAACGCTTCGTCACTCTCGGAGTTCGGCGCCTGGTGCGTAAATGACCGCAAGAGCCAGTGTCATCAAGGCAGTGATTCTCATTCTGATTGTTGTGCTGTCCGGTTCGTCGGGCTTCGCGCAGAAGCCAAAGAAGGGCGGCGCACTCAAGAATGTTGAACTGTGTAACGGCTCAGATCGGGTGTTGCCCGAAGCTCGGATCGATGGCTGCACGGCGTTTATCGATGCGGGCGAGGGGACTGCGAACGGCTTCGCCGTCGCCCACAACAACAGAGGCAATGCCTATAGCGCCAAAACCGACTACGAACGCGCGATCAAGGACTTCGCTGAAGCGACCAGGCTCAATCCAAATTATGCCAAAGCCTTCAACAATCTTGGCGTGGCTTATCTGAGGAAAGGCGCGCACGACCTCGCCCTTGGCGCTTTTGAGGAGGCACTCAGGCTGAATCCAAACTATGGCGCTGCGTTTGCCAACCGTGCGGCAGCCTACCTGAAGAGCAATGCGTACGAGCGTGCAGCGCAGGACTATGATGAGGCAATTCGTCTTGATCCGAATCTGGAAGCGGTGTGGAGCGGGCGCTGTTGGGCCCGAGCCGTCCTCGGCGCTTTGCAGGCTGCGCTGGACGACTGCGACAGGGCGCTTCGATCGGAAACAAACGCCGCGACGTATGATTCGCGAGCTCTGATCAATCTGAAAATGGGGCAACTCTCCGCGGCTATCGATGACTACAATTCAGCGCTGCGATTCGCGCCCAAACTTGCGAGCGCGCTCTACGGTCGCGGGGTTGCCAAACTCAGGCTCGGCGACAAAGGTGGCGGCGATAGCGATATTTCGGCGGCAAGAAGAATCGACGCTGGAATCCGCGAGGATTTTGCTCGCTATGGCGTGCCGTCGAACGATTGACCAATCGCGACAGCGCCGTCGTGCAGGTGTTAACAACTTCTTAACCGCCTGCCTCTCAAATCCAAACTTGACCGATCCGCCCACGCTCGATCCGGCACGGCGTGCTGTCCCAGAGCAAATCAAGATATAGCATTAACAAGTCCTTAATTGGCGAGTCCTACAGTCGACGGCACCGGCCGGCGCCATTGCCGGCGTGGATTGTCGGACCGGAAGAAATGCCACCAATGGCGCGAGAGGCTGCCGATGGATTGTGGTCGCGAGCCCGCGCAATGACGCCGGGGCTGTCGCGTCATGTCCGAAAGGCTGGCGTGCTGGCGGTCTGCCTACTGATCGGCCTCGGTGTGCCCGCCCGGGCGGCCGATTCTGTAAGAGGCGAGGCGACCTTTTCGGCCGGCGGCGGCTTTGCCCGCCTCGTCATCAAGCTCGGCGAGGACGTTCCCTCCGAGGTGACGACTGCGGGCTCCATCCTCATCATCCGCTTCGACCGGCCCGTCGACGTCCCCGTCGACCGCGTTCCGGAAGGCGCGCCCGATTACGTCAACT
>NZ_JALBGZ010000969.1:0-1915 GCF_023006515.1 Bradyrhizobium sp. PRIMUS42 | reverse complement strand
CGGCTGGGGCCTCGCGGTGCTGTCGCAAGCGATCCTGTTCTCGGTCTTGCCGCCGGAGACGGCCTGGCGCTGGATGTTCGTGATCGGCGCGCTGCCGGCGCTGCTCGTGTTCTACATCCGCCGCTCCGTCACCGAGCCGGAAATCTCGGCCCAGGCCCGCGCCAGGCAGGCCGCGAGCGGCGATCGCCCGGCGCTCTGGGAGATTTTCTCCGGTCCGATCCTGAAGACCACGATCCTGGCGTCGCTGATGGCGACGGGCTGCCAGGGCGGCTACTACGCCGTCACGTTCTGGGTGCCGCAATTCCTGACCAAGGAGCGGCATCTGTCGATCGTCGGCTCGACCGGCTATCTCTCGACGCTGATCATCGGCTCCTTCATCGGCTATCTCGTCGGCGCCTGGCTTGCCGACCGCATCGGACGTCGCAATCTGTTCCTGATCTTCTCGATCGGCGCCATGGCTGTGGTGCTGCTCTATACGCAGCTGCCGCTCACCAATGAAGTCCTCTGGGTGCTCGGTTTCCCGCTCGGCTTCTTCGCCTCGGGCTATTTCTCCGGCATCGGCGCGTTCCTGACCGAGCTTTATCCGACGCGGCTGCGCGGCTCCGGCCAGGGCTTTTGCTACAATTTCGGCCGCGGCATCGGCGCGCTGTTTCCGTTCCTCGTTGGCGCGCTCTCGGCGACGACGTCGCTTGCGAATGCGATCGCGATCTTCGCGGTGGTGGCCTACGCTGTGTTCTTCATTGCCGCCTTTGCGCTGCCCGAGACGCGCGGGCGCGTCCTGCACGCGGACTAAACTCCCGGCGTGGGGCGGCGAGGAAAACTTACCGCCCCACCTGATACGGTCCGCCCTTTTCCAACGCACGAGCATAGGCCGGCCGCGCGTGGATGCGCTCGAGGAATGCCATCGCCTTGGGATGGCCCTGCTCGAGGCCGCCGCGCGCTTGCGCCGCCTCCAGCGGAAAGCTCATCTGAATGTCGGCAGCCGTGAAGTCGTTGCCAGCGAACCACTCGCTCTTCGCAAGCTCGCCTTCCCAGTAATCCATGTGCTGCTTGAGCTGCGGATTGACCAGCGTGGTCAGCGCCGTGTTCGAGACCTTGCGCACCAGCGGACGAAGCAGTGCGGGCGCGCGCTTCGGCATCAGCGTGAATAGCAGCTTCAGCAGCAACGGCTGCATCGCGGATCCTTCGGCATAATGCAGCCAATAGGTGAAGCGCAGCCGCTCCGGCGTGTTCGGAGGCGGAATCAGGCGGCCGTTGCCGTAGGTCGCGATGAGATATTCGATGATCGCGCCTGACTCGGCGATGGTGTTGCCGTTGTCGGTGATGACGGGCGACTTGCCGAGCGGATGGATGGCGCGCAGCTCCTTCGGCGCGCGCATATCCGCCTGGCGCTGATAGCGCACGATCTCGTAGGGCACGCCCAACTCTTCGAGCAGCCACAGCACGCGCTGCGAGCGGGAATTGTTGAGGTGGTGAACGGTCAGCATCGGCGAGGTCCCCCAAGGCTAGGCGTGGTGGCTAGGCGTGGTCGGTCGGCCGCGTACCTGCCAGCCCGGGAACGCAATGTCGAGCCATCCGGTCGGATAATTTCACCCGGGTATATTGACAACCTAAATATACCCGGGTATTAAACGGCCCGGCATCGTCAATATGGCAATGATTCCAATGCAGAAGATTTTCACCGCTTTCCAAGGCCCGCGTCGCCTGGTGTCCGGACCGGCAGGGGAAGTCGCGCTAATCGTCAAGCGGATGGCGCCACTGCCGGACGAGCCCATCATCATCTTCGAGGACGACACCGGCCGATCGATCGACTTCGATCTGCGCGGCGGGGACCGCGAAGTGCTGACGCGGTTGGCGAAGCTCGTCCCGCCCCCGGTCGAGGAGAGCACGCCATCAAGCGAGCCGCGCGGCCGCG
>NZ_JALBGZ010000968.1:0-1918 GCF_023006515.1 Bradyrhizobium sp. PRIMUS42 | reverse complement strand
GTGTCGCCACTATCGGTCATGGAGCCAGTGGTGTTCCACGCGCTCGGGGTTGCCAAGAAGCCGAAGCCGCCAGCGAGTTGATGGACACAATCACGATCTTCGGGCTGCTGTGGCGGCGCGCGACCGCGCGCGGCGCGATCGGCGGCATGCTGATCGGCTTCGCGGTGTGGCTCTACACGCTGTTCATACCGAGCTTCATGGACACCTCGACCACGGGAATCCTGCTGCTCCAGCATGGACCGTTCGGCATCGAGGCGTTGCGGCCGCAGGCGCTGTTCGGCGCCGATCTGCCGCCGCTGATGCACGGCGTCATCTGGTCGCTGTCGCTCAACATCCTGACCTATGTGCTGCTGTCGCTGGCGCGAAGGCCCTCGTCCATCGAGCTGTTGCAGGCCGATCTGTTCGTGCCCAACACGCTCGCGCCGATCTCCCCGGGTTTCCGCCGCTGGCGCACCACCGTCACCGTGCAGGACATCCAGACCACAGTCGCGCAATATCTCGGACCCGACCGCGCCCGGCATTCCTTCGAGGCCTTCTCGGCGCGGCGCAATGTCCGGCTGGAATCCGGAGCCCCCGCTGATTTCGAGCTGTTGCAGCACGCCGAGCACCTGATCGCTTCCTCGATCGGCGCGGCGTCCTCCCGCCTCGTGATGTCGCTGCTGCTGCGCAAGCGCACGGTCTCGGCCAAAGCCGCGCTCAAGCTGCTCGACGACTCCCACGCGGCCCTGCATTTCAACCGCGAGATCCTCCAGACCGCGCTCAACCACGTGCGCCAGGGCATCGCCGTGCTCGATGCCGACCTGCAACTGATCTGCTCCAACCGGCAGTTCGGCGATCTCCTCAACGTTCCCCCGCACATCGTCCAATTCGGCACGCCCCTGCGCGAGATCCTGGAGTTCATGGGCGTGAGCGATCCGGACCATCAGGCCGACCGTGAGGCGATGATCGAGCAGCGCCTCGCGGCCTACACCACCGACAGCGAGCCCTATCTCGAGCGCCTGCCGGAACGCCACATGGTGATCGAGGTGCTGACCAACCGCATGCCCGGCGGAGGCTTCGTCATCACCTTCACCGACGTGACGCCAACATTCGAAGCCGCGGAAGCACTGGAGCGCGCCAACGCGACGCTGGAAAAGCGCGTGCGCGACCGCACCGAGGAGTTGACGCGGCTGAACTCCGAGCTGGCCCTGGCCAAGAGCACGGCGGAAGACGCCAGCATCTCCAAGACCCGCTTCCTCGCCGCCGCCAGCCACGACATCCTGCAGCCGCTGAACGCGGCGCGGCTCTATGTCACGAGCCTGGTCGAGCGTCAGCACAGCGGCGAGGAGACGCGGCTGGTCGAGAACATCGACGAATCGCTGCAGGCGATCGAAGAGATCCTCGGTGCGCTGCTCGACATCTCCCGCCTCGACGCCGGCGCGATGACGACCTCGATCTCGAGCTTCAAGATGGCCGATCTGATGCGCTCGCTGGAGATCGAGTTCGCGCCGATCGCGCGCGCCAAGGGCCTTGAGCTCGCTTTCGTGCCCTGCTCGCTGCCGGTCGAATCGGATCGGCTGCTGCTGCGGCGCCTGCTCCAGAACCTGATCTCGAACGCGATCAAATACACCCCGCGCGGCCGCGTGCTGGTCGGCTGCCGCCGCCAGGGCCCTTCGCTCAAGATCTGCGTCTACGACACCGGCGTCGGCATCCCGCCAGTCAAGCGCGGCGAGATCTTCAAGGAATTCCATCGCCTGGAGCAGGGCGCGCGGATCGCCCGCGGGCTCGGGCTCGGTCTCTCGATTGTCGAACGCCTCGCGCGGGTGCTCAAGCACGGCATCGCCATCGACGGCAATAAGGGCGGCGGCTCGGTGTTCTCCGTGACGGTGCCGACCGCCAAGGCGATCACCCACACCGCCGCCGTGACCAGTGCGACCCC
>NZ_JALBGZ010000967.1:0-1919 GCF_023006515.1 Bradyrhizobium sp. PRIMUS42 | reverse complement strand
GCCTGCGGGGCGCGGCCGACGACGACGGTCAGCAGCCCCTGGCCCCAGAGGCGCTTGGCGGCGGCTTTGGCGTCGTCCAGCGTCACGGCATCGACGATGGCGTTGCGCTTCTCGATATAGTCGATCGGCAGCTTGTCCTGCTGGTACTGCAGCAGTGCCTGAGCGAGCTTGGAGGAGGTATCCAGCGCCAGCATCTGCGAGCCCTTCAGGTAGGACTTGGCCTCGTCGAGCTCCTTCTGCGTCGGGCCTTCCTCGGCGATGCGGCGCACCTCCTTGTCGATGGCATCGATGGTGTCGCCGGCGCGGTCGGCGCGGGTGCCGGTATTGCCGATGAACACCGCCGAATGCTCCATCCAGAGCAGCGATTCGAACACCGAATAGGCGAGGCCGCGCTTCTCGCGCACCTCGCGATAGAGCCTGGAGGACAAGCCGCCGCCGCCGAGGATGTGATTGACGACATAGGCCGCCATGAAGTTCGGGTCGCTGCGCTTCACACCGGGGCCGCCGAAAGTGATCACGGTCTGCGGCACGTCGAGCGTGACGAAAGCGCGCTGCGGCGGCTTTGCGGCCTCGACGTCGGGGACCGGCGTGAGGTTGGCCTTGGCGGGCAGGCTACCGAAGGTGTGGTCGAGCAGCTTGCCGAGGGTCGCCGGATCGACGTCACCGACGACCGCGATCTTCAGCCCATCCTTCGCAAGCACGCGGCCGACATAATCCTTCATATCGGGAACCGTAATGGTCGGCACGCTGTCGAGGTTGCCGTTGCTCTGCCGGCTGTAGGGGTGATCGCCAAAGGCGACCTCCAGGAATTTGCGGCTCGCCAGCGATGTCGGGTTCGTGGTCTCGCGGCGCAGGCCCGAGATGACCTGCGAACGAATGCGTTCCACATCGGCGGTGTCGAAATGCGGTGAGGTCAGCGCGCTCCGCAAGAGATCGAAGGCCTCGTCCTTGTTGTCGCGCAGCATGCGCAGGCTGCCGCGGAAGGTATCGCGGGTGGCGCTGAAGGAGAGCTCGATGGCGCGGCGGTCGAGCCGCTCATGGAAGGTCTTGGAGTCGAGATCGCCGGAGCCTTCGTCGAGGAGGTCGCCGACCAGATTGGCGACGCCCGGCTTGTCCTTGGGATCCTGGGCCGAGCCGCCGGCGAAGGAATATTCCATGGCGATCAGCGGCACGGTTGCGTCCTGCACGAACCAGGCCTCGATGCCGCCCGGCGAGACCAGGTGCTGGATCTTTGCGGCTGCCTGCGAGGGCGAGACCGCGGCGAGCGCAAGTGCCGCGCCGGTGGCGAGGGAGAATGCAACGCGTCGAAGGAAAGGATAGGTCACGAACGCTTCTCCTCGCGCTTGGTGGTCGCGGTGTCCTTGATCAGGTAACCCGTCACCGAGCGCTTCTTCTCGAGCCATTTCTGCGCGACTGCTCGGACCTGCTCGGCGGTGACCGCGCGGATGCGGTCGGGCCAGCTTCTGATGTCTTCGATCGACAGGCCCGTGGTCAGCGCGCCGCCATACCAGCGTGCCAGCACCGCTTGGTTATCCTGAGCGTAAATCGCTTCCGCGATGAGCTGGGTCTTCACGCGTTCCAGATCCTCGGCGCGGATCGGGTTCTGCGCGACGTTGGCGATGACGCCGTCGACCGCTTGCTCGACCTCAGCGAAGCTGACGCCGGATTTCGGCGCGGCCGAGATCGCGAACTGCGTCGGGTCGAGCGAGATGCTGGAATAGCTGGCGTTGGCGGAGACCGCGAGCGGCTTGTCGACGACGAGGGCGCGGTAGAGATAGGAATTGCTGCCGCTGCCCATCAGCTGCGCCAGCACGTCGAGGGCCGCGCTTTCACCGGCAGCAGCCGTGGTCGCCGAGGGCACCAGATAATAGCGCCGCATGCTCGGCTGCTCGACGCGCGGATCCGCCAGCGTGACGGTG